>NZ_KV832484.1:0-18509 GCF_001837455.1 Streptococcus sp. HMSC068F04 | reverse complement strand
TGTGTTGCACTTCATTTTACAATAGGGCAATTTATTCGAATTTTACGTTAGTTTTTATCTTGCTTTTACAAAGTATTGACATGTTGCTATATATTTTGTAAACTAATAGAGTTATTGGTCCCATAGCTCAGCTGGATAGAGCATTCGCCTTCTAAGCGAACGGTCGCAGGTTCGAATCCTGCTGGGATCAGATAAAAAACGCAATCTAGAACCTCTAGTTGCGTTTTTCTTTTGCCTCGATAAATAGGAAATAATTTAAAACAAATAAGGGAAGCAAAGTCGTATATAGGCTGTATTCATGTAAATATTGAGCAAACCAAGTTGAGGCTGCAACTCCTACCATAAATGTAAAGATGATAATAGTAGTGTAAGAAGCTTGTTTAAGCACTTTGGGATCCCCCTCGTCAATAGCCCTGGCAACGGTTAAAGAGGTATTCGTAATATTACCAGTCATCATGAAGGAAGCATAATTTACCCCTCTGACGCGCTTAAAAATCCCTACCTGAAGAGAGGCAAAAAATGCCAAGCCTGCAATCGTAATAGTAGAATCAACGTAAGGTGTAATAATGGCGAGAATAGTCATCAAGAGAAAGGCAAGTCTAATCGCTTGCAAATGCCATCCCCATTTATGGTTAATGAGCCACTTCTTAACAAAAAAAACAAAAAACTGACCTAAAACAAAGAAAAAAATAGGTATCACATAGCTGAAAGCTCTTGCAATATGCCCCTCAACAAGATGAATAACCAAATAAAGGAGATTACCTGTCTGAATACTTGCAAATCTTCCGTCTTGAGTATTGTAAGTATAGGCATCAATGAAGCCCCCTATATAACTCACTAGAGTTGCTACCCGTAATCCTTCAAAAACACGATAGGAGCGTTTTTTCATTCTGAACATGTCTGTTTCCTTCTTCTACTTATGGTAAGGACTTCCCTGCTGAATCATGAATGCGCGATAAATTTGCTCTACTAATACAAGGCGCATAAGCTGATGAGGGAACGTTAAGAGACCAAAACTCATTAATTGATTAGCCCTCTTTTTCACTGTAGGAGAGAGTCCCAAACTTCCCCCTATAATAAAAGTAATATCTGAATAGCCTCTAAGAGTCGCTTGCTCTAACTCTTTAGCAAATTGTTCTGAGGGAAATTGTTTTCCTTCAATAGCTAAGGCAATGACATAATCACGATCACCTACTTTAGCCAAGATACGCTGTCCCTCTTTGTCTAGGATAGCTTTATTTTCAGCTTCGCTTGCATTATCTGGGGTCTTTTCATCCGTTAATTCTATAGACTCAAATTTTGTAAAGCGTCCTAGTCGTTTGACATACTCCGCAATGCCATCTTTCAAATATTTTTCTTTCAATTTTCCAACGGTAATCAATTTAACTTTCATAGGCTTATTATAGCACATATCCACAATCTTTTAACACCTTATCCACACCTTTTTCCTGTTAAGAATCTTTAGTTATCCCTATAAAATAACTTCTTATCTACACTTTTTGAAACTTATCCACAGACTGTTGATAACTGTTCTTTAAAATCACTTTATGATATAATTAAGCTTACTTTGATATGCTTATCAAAAAGGAGGACTAAACGTGAAAAAATTTAACTGGAAAAAAATAGTAGCGCCAATTGCAATGCTTGTTATTGGCTTGCTCGGTGGTTTGCTAGGTGCCTTTATCCTACTAACAGCAGCAGGGGTATCTTTTACCAATTCAACAGATACAGGTGTTAAAACAGCTAAGACCGTATACAATAATACAACAGATACAACTAAAGCTGTTAAGAAAGTACAAAATGCCGTTGTTTCTGTCATCAATTACCAAGAAGGGTCATCTTCAGATTCTCTAAATGAACTTTATGGCCGTATCTTTGGTGGAGATGATAGTTCTGACTCTAGCCAAGACAAATCAAAAGATTCTGATGGGTTACAAGTCGCTGGTGAAGGTTCCGGTGTTATCTACAAAAAGGATGGTAAAGAGGCTTATATCGTAACCAACAACCACGTTGTCGATGGCGCTAAAAAACTTGAAATCATGCTTTCAGATGGATCAAAAATTACTGGTGAACTCGTTGGTAAAGATACTTACTCTGACCTAGCAGTTGTCAAAGTTTCTTCAGATAAAATTAAAACCGTAGCGGAATTTGCAGACTCAAACTCTCTCACAGTCGGTGAGAAGGCAATTGCTATCGGTAGCCCACTTGGTACCGAATACGCCAACTCAGTAACAGAGGGAATCGTTTCTAGCCTTAGCCGTACCGTAACTATGCAAAACGACAATGGTGAAACTGTTTCAACAAATGCTATCCAAACAGATGCTGCCATTAACCCTGGTAACTCAGGTGGTGCCTTAGTCAATATCGAAGGACAAGTTATCGGTATTAACTCAAGTAAAATTTCATCAACGTCAGCAGTCGCTGGTAGCGCCGTTGAAGGTATGGGATTTGCCATTCCATCAAACGATGTTGTCGAAATCATCAATCAATTGGAAAAAGACGGTAAAGTTACACGACCAGCCCTAGGAATCTCAATGGCCGATCTTAACAGCCTTTCTAGCAGTGCAACTTCTAAATTAGATTTACCAGATGATGTGAAAGCTGGAGTTGTAGTCGGCAGCGTTCAAAAAGGTATGCCAGCTGACGGTAAACTTCAAGAAAATGATGTTATCACTGAAATTGACGGTAAGGAAATCAGCTCAAAAACTGATATTCAAACCAATCTTTACAGCCATAGTATCGGAGATACAATCAAGGTAACCTTCTATCGTGGTAAAGAGAAGAAAACTGAAGAACTTAAATTAACAAAATCTACAGAAGACTTGTCTGACTAAGTCATTGACAAATCTGTCAAAAGACCTTTACAATAATGTAAAGGTCTTTTTTGGAAAGGAATAACATGCAAGAACAACTCAAAGCTTTACCTATTAGTGACATCTATCCCAATCCTTTTCAACCTCGTATAGAGTTCTCTGATGAAGAATTAGCGGAGCTAAGCCAATCGATTGCAGAAAATGGACTAATACAGCCAATCATTGTCCGAAAATCGGATATTATTGGTTATGAACTAATTGCTGGGGAAAGACGTTTACGTGCCTGTAAACGTCTAGGAATGACAGAAATCCCTGCAGTTGTAAAGGAAGTTACAGATCAAGAGAGTCGTAAACAAGCTATTATTGAAAATTTACAACGATCGAATCTCAATCCCATTGAAGAAGCAAAGGCCTATCGTAGTTTAATTAATGAGCTAGCTTATAGTCACGAGGAACTGGCGAAAGCTATGGGGAAATCCAGACCCTATATCAGTAACGCTCTTAGACTCCTCCAACTTCCCAAAGAGATACAGACAAGTATCGAAAATGGCAAACTGAGTCAAGGACATGCTAGAGCACTTTTAGCTGTTGAGGATACAAAAAAGCAACTAACTATCTATCATCAGGTCCTTACTGAAAAATGGTCTGTTCGTACCCTGGAAAAAAGACTTCAAGAACTTCCAAAAAAACAAAAATCAAAAAAAGATATTCATATAAAAGATAAAGAAAAAGAACTTGAAAAATCACTTGGTCTCCCCGTTACTCTTCGTTATCACAAAAATCACTCTGGAACTATTCAGATCCACTTTTCGACAGAAGAAGATTTTAACAGAATTATCAACAAGCTTATTTGACCTGTGAATTGAGGAGAAAAAAGAAACAAACTTATCCACATCATAAAATGGTTGCCCTCCCTTTATTTGAGAGGGTTTCTTTTTTTATTCACAACTTGTGGATAACTCTTGTGCACAATGTGAATTGCTTTTTTTAGTTTGTGGATAACTTAAGGAACTTTTATCTCCGGACCTGTGGAAAACTTTTTTGTTTTATGATAGAATCAGAGAACAAGAATAAAGAAGGAGAATTGATGGAATGACCGAAAAAGAGCATTTTTTTTGGAATAAGCTCTTAGAGCTGGCCAAAGAGGAACTAACACAAGCCACTTTTGATTATTATGTCCTAGATACCAAGCTCATCAAAGTTCAAGATAACGTTGCTACAATTCTGCTTGAGGAAGTCAAAAAGCTATTCTGGGAAAAGAATATGCAATCTTTCATTTTGATGGCTGGTTTTGAAGTCTATAATAGTGAAATCAAAGTTGAGTACGTCTTTGACGAAGCACTCTTAAACGAGGCAAATTCAACTGTAACAAACAATGACTTTGGCAATAAAAAGGAACCGCAAACACCTGCTCTTCCTACATTGGACTCTGACTTAAATAGTAAATACACCTTTGATAATTTTATTCAGGGGGATGAAAACCGTTGGTCAGTTGCTGCATCTTTAGCTGTAGCTGATTCACCAGGAGCTACGTATAACCCTCTATTTATTTATGGAGGACCTGGTCTCGGAAAAACTCACTTACTCAATGCCATTGGTAACAAGGTCTTACATGATAATCCTCAAGCACGTATCAAATACATTACTGCAGAGAATTTCATTAATGAATTTGTTGTCCATATCCGTTTAGATAAAATGGATGAACTAAAACTTAAATACCGTCATCTGGACGTTCTCTTAATTGATGATATTCAATCATTGGCTAAAAAATCAACTCAAGCCACTCAAGAGGAATTTTTCAATACTTTCAATGTCCTTCACAATAATAATAAACAAATTGTCCTGACCAGCGACCGTAATCCAGATCAATTGAACGAGATGGAAGAGCGTCTTGTCACGCGCTTTAAATGGGGGTTAACCGTCAACATCACACCACCTGATTTTGAAACGCGAGTGGCCATTCTTACTAATAAGATTATGGACTATGATTATCATTTTCCTCCTGAAACAATTGAGTATTTAGCTGGCCAATTTGATTCAAATGTCCGTGACCTAGAAGGAGCCTTAAAAGATATTAGCTTAGTTGCCAATGTTCGCCAGTTAGATACTATCACAGTTGAAGTAGCTGCTGAAGCCATTCGCGCACGTAAAATGGATGGTCCTAAGTTAACTCTTATTCCGATTGAGGATATCCAAACTGAGGTAGGAAAATTTTATAATGTCACAGTAAAAGAGATTAAAGCAACTAAACGAACACAAAATATTGTCTTGGCACGTCAGGTAGCCATGTATCTTGCGCGTGAAATGACTGATAACTCCCTTCCAAAAATTGGAAAAGAATTTGGAGGAAGAGATCACTCAACTGTCCTACATGCATACAATAAAATCAAAAATATGATTGCTCAAGATGACAGTTTACGCATTGAAATTGATACCATCAAAAACAAGATAAAATGACACTTGTGGATAACTATTGAAAATTATCCAAACTTTTCCACAGGCTGTGCACAAGTTTAAAGCATTGATAAAACTATGTTTTGTAGACTTATGCACAGTGTCCACAAGACCTACTACTACTACTAAAATAATACTAATAAAATAAAGGAGCATCATGATTCAATTTGCGATTAATAAAGCTTATTTCTTACAAGCACTTCATACGACTCGTCGTGCTATTTCTTCTAAAAATGCTATCCCAATTCTATCAGCGATTAAAATCGAAGTTACCAGTGATGGTATCTATTTGACAGGATCAAATGGGCAAATCTCAATTGAAAATAGTATCTCAGTTTCAGAAGAAAATGCAGGCCTATTAATTACACAGCCAGGTAGTATCCTTTTGGAAGCCAACTTTTTCATTAATGTTGTCTCAAGCTTGCCTGATGTTACCCTTACTTTTGAAGAAATTGAACAATACCAAGTTTTACTGAAAAGTGGTAAATCAGAAATTACCTTGAAAGGGAAAGATGTTGAACAATATCCCCGTATTCAGGAAGTTGATAGCTTGACGCCATTACTCATGGACACAAAAGTGTTAAAATCTATCATTGCTGAAACTTCATTCGCAGCAAGTACACAAGAAAGTCGTCCAATTTTAACTGGGGTTCACTTCGTTCTTTCAAATCATAAAGATCTCAAAGCTGTAGCAACGGACTCTCACCGTATGAGCCAACGCCAACTTGTTTTAGAGCATTCTGCAGATAACTTTGATGTTGTAATCCCAAGTCGCTCACTTAAAGAATTATCGGCAGTCTTTAGCGATGATATTGAAAACTTAGAGGTTTTCTTCTCAGCAAATCAAATTCTATTCCGTAGTGAAACAATTTCTTTCTATACACGTCTACTTGAAGGAAATTATCCAGACACGAATCGTCTCTTGTCTGATTCATTTGAAACAGAAGTTGTCTTCGAGACAGCTAGCCTTCGTTCTGCTATGGAACGTTCATATTTGATTTCTAATGCTAGTCAAAGTGGTACCGTCAAACTCGAAATCCTCAATGGCAGTGTCAGTGCCCATGTTAATTCGCCAGAAGTCGGAAAGGTGAATGAGGATATTGACGTGCAAGATGTTTCAGGTAGTGATTTGGTCATTAGTTTCAACCCAACCTACCTAATAGATGCTTTGAAAGCTCTTAAGAGTGAGACTGTCCGTGTACGTTTCATTTCACCAGTGCGTCCATTTACTTTGACGCCAGCAGATGACAGTGAGAATTTTATTCAATTGATTACACCTGTAAGAACAAACTAAAATCGAAAAAGTTATCCACTGTGGATAACTTTTTTACTAGAGAGGGAGTTTATGTACCAAATTGGAAGTTTAGTTGAAATGAAAAAACCACATGCTTGTACCATCAAAGCAACAGGAAAAAAAGCTAATGAATGGGAAGTGACCCGTCTTGGAGCTGACATTAAGATTCGTTGTACGAATTGTGATCATGTGGTTATGATGAGTCGTCATGATTTCGAAAAGAAACTTAAGAAGGTTTTATAACAGACATTGGGGAGTCTATATAATGAGGTTCTTGTGTTAAGAAAATTAGTTTACTAGCAATATAAAAACTTTCTAGAGTCCCTAATTATCTTCTTTATAGCATTCTTTGACTTGCTTTCCTTTTTATGATTCTCAAAGGGAAGTTGCCTATTTTTAACAATTTTTGTGTTATAATTAACTGAATTACTTTTTTATGGAGAAATAAATTAATGGCTTTAACAGCAGGTATCGTTGGTTTGCCAAACGTTGGTAAATCAACTCTTTTCAATGCAATTACAAAAGCGGGTGCGGAAGCTGCTAACTATCCTTTCGCGACAATTGATCCAAACGTCGGAATGGTTGAGGTACCAGACGAGCGTTTGACGAAACTGACTGAACTTATTACCCCTAAAAAGACAGTTCCAACCACATTTGAGTTCACAGATATTGCGGGTATCGTAAAAGGAGCATCAAAGGGTGAAGGTCTTGGAAATAAGTTCTTGGCGAACATTCGTGAAGTAGATGCGATTGTCCATGTGGTTCGTGCTTTCGATGATGAAAATGTTATGCGTGAACAAGGGCGTGAGGATGCCTTTGTAGATCCAATGGCTGATATTGATACAATTAACCTAGAATTGATTTTGGCTGACCTTGAATCAATTAACAAACGTTATGCGCGTGTCGAAAAAATTGCGCGTACACAAAAAGATAAAGATTCTGTGGCAGAGTTTAATATTCTTCAAAAGATTAAACCTGTTCTAGAAGATGGTAAGTCTGCACGTACGATTGATTTTACTGAGGAAGAGCAAAAAATTGTTAAGGGACTCTTCCTCTTGACAACAAAACCAGTACTTTATGTGGCTAACGTTGATGAAGACCAAGTCGCAAATCCTGATGATATTGATTATGTCAAACAAATTCGTGAGTTTGCAGCGACTGAAAATGCAGAAGTAGTTGTTATCTCTGCACGTGTTGAGGAAGAAATTTCTGAATTGGATGATGAAGACAAAGAAATGTTCTTGGAAGACCTTGGTTTGACAGAATCAGGAGTTGATAAACTGACACGCGCAGCCTATCACTTGCTTGGCCTAGGAACTTACTTTACTGCTGGTGAGAAAGAAGTGCGTGCTTGGACCTTTAAACGCGGCATCAAGGCTCCACAAGCAGCAGGAATTATCCACTCTGACTTCGAGAAAGGCTTTATCCGTGCCGTAACCATGTCTTACGATGATCTTATTAAATATGGTTCTGAGAAAGCTGTTAAGGAAGCTGGTCGCCTTCGTGAAGAAGGAAAAGAATATGTTGTTCAAGATGGCGACATCATGGAATTCCGTTTCAACGTTTAGAAAATAAAAAATAGTGCACAAGGCTGAAAAGTATTTTTCAGTCCTTTTGCTGTTTATCAAAGAGGAGAAATAATGACAAAATTAGTAGTTGGCTTGGGAAATCCTGGTTCAAAATACCATGAGACACGTCACAATGTTGGGTTTATGGCTATTGACCTAATGGCTAAGGAACTGGGATTAACCTTTTCTGAAGAAAAGACCTTTAAGGCTGAAGTGGCTTCGACCTTTTTAAACGGTGAAAAGGTTTATTTTGTGAAACCAACGACCTTTATGAATCTATCTGGTCTAGCTGTTAGAGCATTGCTAGCTTATTACAATATTCCCATGGAGGATTTTATCGTTATTTACGATGACTTAGATATGGAAGTTGGGAAATTGCGCTTTCGTCAAAAAGGTTCAGCAGGTGGTCATAATGGGATTAAATCTATCATTGCTGAAACTGGCACTCAAGAATTTGACCGTATAAAAATTGGTATTGGCCGCCCACAGAAAGGAATGACGGTCGTTAATCATGTCCTTGGAAAATTTAGTGAAGATGATTATGCCACAATTTTACTGACTTTAGACAAGGTAGAGACGGCCCTCAATCATTACCTTAAAACAAATGATTTCGAAGACACTATGAGGCGTTATAATGGCTAATACCCTATTAGATCTTTTTGAGAAGAATCATCAATTGCTTGAGTGGCGTGATAAAGCAACCCTATTGAGTAGGCAGTTGGTTATGGGATTTTCTGGTTCCAGCAAGGCAGTTGTCATGGCATCTGCCCTTTCTGAGCAGGTTCCTAAGATTCTAATCGTTACTTCAACACAAAATGAAGCTGAGCAACTAACAGGAGATTTGTCAGCTATCTTAGGAGAGGATAAGGTTTATTCTTTTTTTGCAGATGATGTAGTAGCTGCAGAGTTTATCTTCGCTTCTCCAGAAAAGACCCATTCTCGTCTCGAAAGTCTTAATTTTTTAATGGATAAAGAGTCAAGTGGAATCTTGGTTACGAGTTTAGTTGGTACTAAGTTACATTTGCCTAATCCTGAGGTTTATAAAGACTATCGCATTGACTTAACACTAGGGGAGGAACATGATTTAAAGGCTCTCAGTAAGCATCTTACTCATATTGGATACCAAAGGGTAGAGCAGGTTCTCTCACCTGGTGAGTTTAGTCGTAGGGGCGATATTTTAGATATTTATGAACTGACTGCAGAACTCCCCTACCGTTTAGAATTTTTTGGAGATGAGATTGATGGTATTCGTCAGTTTGATAGCGATAGTCAGAAATCTTTAGATAATTTAGAGCATATTATCGTATCTCCGGCAGATGATATTATCTTAACAAGAGAAGATTACCAACGTGCTGAGAAGTCCCTAGAAAGTGCGGTCTCAAAGGCAGAAGGTCCTCATAAAGCTTACCTTGAGGAGGTTCTGTCGGTTACGATTGATGGTTACCGTCATAAAGATTTACGTAAGTTTTTGTCTCTCTTTTATGATAATGCTTACACCTTATTTGACTACCTTCCAAAGGGAACTCCTGTCTTCATTGATGATTTTCAAAAGATAGTGGACCGCCATGGACGTCTTGAGTTGGAAGTGGCTAATCTTTTAACTGAGGATCTTCATCAGGGCAAGTCTCTGAGTCATCTAAATTACTTAGTGGATTCATTTAAGACTTTACGTAACTATCAGCCAGCTAGTTTCTTTTCGAATTTTCATAAGGGATTGGGAAATCTTAAATTTGATAAGTTGTATCAATTCACGCAATACCCTATGCAGGAGTTCTTTAACCAGTTTCCACTTCTAGTTGATGAAATACATCGCTATACCAAGAATAAGGCCACAGTTATTTTACAAGTGGGGTCTGAGAAGCAGCTCAAATCTTTGAAGGAAACCTTGGAAGAATATGATTTAGATTTACCCCTTAGTAGTTTTGGAGATTTGATACCTCATAAGCCTCAGTTAGTCTTAGGAAACTTATCCAATGGTTTTTACTTTGCGGATGAAAAGCTTGTTCTTGTCACTGAACGTGAGATTTTTCATAAAAAAGTAAAACGTCGTGCGCGTGCCAGTCACGTTTCCAATGCAGAGCGTCTCAAAGATTACAATGAACTTGAAAAAGGTGATTATGTTGTACACCAGACTCATGGTATCGGTCAATTTAAAGGTATTGAGACTATTGAGATTAAAGGGGTGCATCGTGACTACTTGACCATCCAATATCAGGATGCTGCAACAATTTCTCTACCTGTTGAGCAGATTGAGAGTCTCTCTAAGTATGTATCAGCGGACGGAAAAGAACCTAAAATTAATAAACTCAATGATGGGCGTTTCCAAAAGACTAAACAAAAAGTAAGCAAGCAAGTAGAGGATATTGCCGATGATCTCTTAAAACTTTATGCTGAGCGTAGTCAACTTAAAGGTTTTGCTTTTTCACCAGATGATGATAACCAAAGGGATTTCGAAGATGATTTTGCCTATGCTGAGACAGAGGATCAATTGCGTTCTATCAAGGAAATTAAGGCAGACATGGAGTCAGACAAACCCATGGATCGTCTCTTGGTAGGTGATGTTGGTTTTGGTAAGACAGAGGTAGCTATGCGTGCTGCCTTCAAGGCGGTCAATGATGGAAAGCAAGTTGCTATCCTAGTTCCTACAACAGTTCTTGCCCATCAGCACTATTTGAATTTTAAAGAACGTTTTGAAAATCATGCCGTTGAAGTAGATGAACTCAGTCGTTTTAGAAGTAAAAAAGAGCAAAATGAGACTATTGAAAATCTAGCTAAAGGGCGTATTGATATTATTATCGGTACCCACCGCCTGCTGTCCAAAGATGTTAAGTTTTCTGATTTAGGCTTGCTAGTAATTGATGAAGAACAACGTTTTGGCGTGAAGCATAAAGAGAAACTTAAGGAGTTGAAAGCTAAGGTTGATGTCCTTACCCTAACTGCGACACCTATTCCTCGTACGCTTCATATGTCTATGTTAGGTATTCGTGATTTGTCGATTATTGAGACAGCACCTACCAACCGTTATCCAGTTCAAACTTACGTTATGGAAACCAATCCTGGTCTTATTCGAGAAGCGATATTAAGAGAGATGGACCGAGGCGGCCAGATTTTTTATGTTTATAATCGTGTTGAAACCATTGATCAAAAAGTTTCTGAACTACATGAGCTGGTCCCTGAAGCAAGTATCGGATTTGTTCATGGTCAGATGAGTGAGGTTATGTTGGAGAATACCCTCTTGGATTTCTTGAATGGTGATTACGATGTTTTGGTAGCAACGACTATTATCGAGACAGGGATTGATATCTCCAACGTTAATACTCTCTTTATTGAGAATGCAGATCATATGGGCTTATCTACTCTTTATCAGTTGAGAGGTCGTGTGGGGCGTAGTAATCGAATTGCTTATGCCTATCTCATGTATCGTCCTGACAAAGTGTTGACGGAAGTTTCTGAGAAGCGATTGGATGCCATTAAGGGATTTACAGAACTGGGATCAGGTTTCAAAATTGCCATGCGTGATTTATCAATTCGTGGTGCCGGGAACATTCTTGGTGCTTCTCAAAGTGGATTCATCGACTCAGTCGGGTTCGAAATGTACTCACAACTCCTGGAAGAGGCTATCAATAAACGTCAAGGTAAAATTCAAGTTCGCCGTAAAGGAAATGCAGAGTTCAATCTTCAGATTGATGCTTACCTCCCTTCCGACTATATTTCTGACGAGCGCCAAAAAATTGAAATTTATAAGCGTATTCGAGAAATTGAGAATCAGAAAGACTATCAAGACCTTCAAGATGAGCTTATTGACCGCTTTGGAGAATATCCAGACCAAGTTGCCTATCTCATTGAGATTGGTCTGGTTAAGGCCTATTTGGATGCTGCCTTTGCAGAATTAGTCGAGCGTAAGAACGATACTATTATTGTTCGTTTCGAAAAAGCCTCTCTTAAATTCTTCTTGACTCAAGACTATTTCGAAGCCATCTCTAAAACGCATTTAAAAGCAAAAATCAGTGATAATCAGGGGAAAGTAGAGATTACTTTTGATGTTCGTAACAAGAAAGACTATGAAATTCTTGAAGAATTAAAGATTTTTGGTCAGACATTTATGGAAATCAAAGAACGTAAAGAAAAAAAAGAAGCTTAAGGAAAGTTTAAGTAAGTTTCTCTATACTATAAAACATCCTAAAACTTTTCTTTTTCATAAATCTCCTGAGAGGGTCGACTAGTGTCGATTCTCTTATTTTTGTACTTAAAAAGGCTTTAGTCCCCTATTTTCTCAAAAAAATGCTATCATAGAAGAGATATCCTAACGAAAAGGAAATAGTAACATTGAGATTAGACAAATATTTAAAAGTATCACGAATTATCAAACGCCGTCCAGTTGCTAAAGAAGTGGCTGATAAAGGACGTATAAAAGTAAATGGAGTACTCGCTAAGTCATCTACAGATTTAAAAATTGGTGACCAAGTGGAAGTTCGTTTTGGAAATAAACTTCTAACTGTCCGTGTTTTAGAAATGAAAGACAGTACTAAAAAAGAAGATGCGGCAAAAATGTACGAGATTATAAGTGAAACAAGGATTGAAGCAGATGAGCAAGAAGCCTAATATTGTACAGCTTACGAACGATTACATTGATAATGCCAATCAAGAGCAACGATTAGAGCGTGCCGAACACGAACAAAGGAATCGCTTTATGGGGTGGATTCTTTTTGTGGTTGTTTTACTCTTTATCTTGCCAACCTATAATCTGGTTGAGACCTATATGAATATCAAACAGCAAGAGAAGGAAGTCTTGTCGCTTCAGAAAGACTATGATAAATTGTCGGATCAGACAAAGGAACGAAAGGATTTGGCTAAGAAACTTAAGGATGATGCTTTCGCCGAGAAATATGCGCGTGCTAAGTACTATTATTCACGTGAAGGAGAGTCAATCTATCCTGTACCAAGCTTATTACCCTAATGAAAGATTTACTTAAAACTGTAGAAACTTTTTTAACCTATTCAGAAGCCAAGTTAGAGGAACTATCAGAAAAAAATCAGCAACTTAAAACGGAATTACCGAGGAAAGAGGAGGTGAAGAAGCAAGCATGAAAAAGCTCTTAATAGCTGCAACTGTTGTGCTTGTATCTTCTAGTCCTCTAGTCTTACTTCCTATGGAGAAGGAGCTAACTCTGACCCCAAAACAGGTCCAAAAATTGACTCAAAATACTACAGCTAGCTTGACTCAATTTAAACAGATTCCTAGAAATCCAAGAACGATAACAACTATCCTAACTTACAAGAACAAGGATTTAACAGAATTTAAAACCAGTATCCAAGCGGATACCAAACTATCGATTTCTGCTATTTTTTGGAATGCTAAAGGTGAGCCTGTTTTCCAACTTCAAGATGGTGATTATGTAGCCGCTAGTCAGAAATCAATTGTAGACAACAGTATCTATAATCAAAAACCAGTAGATATGACCTTCTGGACTAAAGATGGTTTAACGGTATACAAAGAACCTTACGTTTTAGGAACTGAAAAAGCTGACTCCAAACTCGCTAGTTTTAAACCCATTAAGGTTAGCCAAGCAGCTCAGACGCATGCAGGGACCTACTATTTGGTAGACGGAGAGGGGTGGATTAACGCTTCTGATTTATCAACGACTGACAATCGCATCGAGGCTGTTCAAAAAGTCCTTAATGAGAAGTATAACAATCAAGAGCGCATCTCAGTTTATGTTAAACAGCTTGATACGGACCGAGTAGCTGCTATCAATGACGAAAAAAGCATGTATGCAGCTAGCGTAGCCAAGCTTGGAGTACTTTATTATGCACAGGAACGTCTGTCTCAAAAAAAATTATCATTATCAGATGAGTATCAATATACCTCTGCTGTAAATGGTTTTCCAGGTGCCTATGATCCAGATGGTTCTGGAAAGATTAGTAAGATGCCTGATGATAAGAATTACAGCTTGGAAAATCTGTTAAAGGCTGTAGCCCAAAACTCAGATAATGTAGCGACAAATATATTAGGTTATTATGTAACTAATCAGTATGACAAGGCCTTCCAAAAATCAGTAGATAAAGCCGCAGCGACTTCGTGGAATATGGATAAAAAGGAGTTGACTGCTAGAGCCGCGGGTACTTTGATGGAGGCTGTTTATAGACAAAATGGAGATATTATCAATTATCTTTCAAGTACGGACTATGATGGCGAACGTATTTCCAAAAACATTGATGTTCCCGTCGCTCATAAAATTGGTGATGCCTACGACTTTAAACATGACGTCGCTATTGTTTATGCAGATTCTCCCTTTATTCTATCGATTTTTACGGATAAAGAGGGCTATGACAAAATCACCTCAATTGCAGATGATGTTTATGGAATTTTAAAATAATGACACAAAAATTGTTGCAAATGATGCAAGCCAAGGGTTATTTTAACCAGCACAAGAAAATTTTAGTAGCAGTATCAGGTGGAGCAGACTCTATGAGTTTGCTGCACTTTTTGTATAACCATCAAAAAGATTTGGATATTCAGTTGGGGATTGCTCACGTTAACCATAAACAACGACAAGAGTCAGAGCATGAAGAAGCATATTTACGTCATTGGGCAAAGGAACATAAGGTCCCTTTTCACTATAGTGCCTTCTCAGGAAAGTTTTCAGAAAATGCCGCCCGTACCTTTCGATATGAGTTTTTTAAGCGAGTCATGAAAGATTATGATTACTCTGCTCTTGTGACAGCCCATCATGCAGATGATCAGGCAGAGACGATTTTTATGAGACTGTTGAGAGGAAGTCGTTTAAGACACCTGACAGGAATTTCAGCTATCAGACCATTTGGCACTGGTCAGATTATTCGTCCCTTTTTGCATCTTACGAAAGATCAGCTTCCCGTAACTTTCCATTTTGAAGATAGGAGTAATACGTCACTAGCCTATCTTCGGAATCGTATCAGACTGACCTATCTTCCTACCTTATCTCAGGAAAATCCTAAATTTAAGGAACACCTTTGTCTTTTAGCCGAGGAGATTGGTCTTATGAAGCAAGCTCTAGAGGAGTTAACAAAGGATATTACTATCACTGATTTATCTGTTTTTCAGCAACAGTCAGATGCTGTCCAGCTCTTTCTTCTTCAGAACTATTTAGATACCTTTCCTGATTTACAGCTTTCTAAAGGCCAATTTAATCAATTGATAAGTTATCTAAGGAAAAATGTTTCAGGAAAGATCCCCCTAAAAAATGGTTACGAACTAGTAAAAACACAGACTTCTTTCCTTATAAGGAAAGAAGAGGCTATCTCTTTATCCCCTCCTTGTCTCTTAGAATTTGGAAAATCTGTTGAGTTTGAGGATTATACCTTGACTTTTTCAGAATTCAATGACGTTTCTAACGCAGATACTATTAGTATTTGGTCAGATTCTCCTATAGTGATTCGTCATAGAAAAGAAGGCGACAAGATTGACCTTGGTAGTCACCATAAAAAATTAAGACGACTATTTATAGACAATAAGATTTTAGAGAAGGATCGTCAAAAAGCCATTATAGGAGAACAAGATGATCAGATTATTTTTCTTTATGTTGCTGGGCGTCTCTATTTGAAAAAAAGACCTGAAAATGCTATACTTTATGGCACTGTAGTCATTTATAAGAATTTCTAATCAAATACCATGTTCAAATAACGATGATTGAAGTAAAAGTGGTATAATAACAGAATATTGACTTCGAGAAAGGGAACCCAAATGTTAGAAAAAGACATTAAAAAAGTCCTCTTTTCCCAAGAGGATATCGTAGCTAAAACTAAAGAACTAGGACAACAATTGACAGAGGATTATGCGGGGAAAAATCCTTTACTAGTCTGTGTTTTGAAAGGTGCTGTTCCATTTATGGCAGAACTTATCAAACATATCGACACCCATATTGAGATGGATTTTATGGTCGTTTCTAGTTATGGTGGCGGAACTGTCAGCAGCGGTGAAGTAAAGATTCTTAAAGATGTTGACACTAATGTTGAAGGACGAGACATCATTTTTATTGAAGATATCATTGATACAGGTCGTACGCTCCTTTATCTTCGAGATATGTTCAAGTACCGTAAAGCCAATTCAGTCAAAATCGCAACTCTTTTTGATAAACCAGAAGGTCGTGTTGTTGATATTGAGGCAGATTACGTATGTTACGATGTTCCTAATGAATTTATCGTTGGTTTCGGACTAGACTATGATGAAAAATACCGTAACCTCCCTTATGTCGGTGTCCTAAAAGAAGAAATTTATACAAAATAAGTAAAGGTCTAATTAATTTATGAATAATAAAAATAATAATGGCTTCTTACGGAACGCTTTTCTCTACATCATAGTTATTATTGCGGTTGTAACCGGAGTACAATACTTTGCAGGAGGAAGCCAAAGCCCAAGTCAACAATTGTCTTACACACAGTTGGTTAAGAAAATTGAAGATGGTAAGGTAAAATCTATCACTTATCAGCCAGACGGTAGTATCATTGAAGTTAAAGGTAACTACAAAAAGGCTGAAAAGGTTGATACTGACCTTAGTCTCCCATTTTTAGGTAGTGCATCATCAGAGACACGTAGCTTTACATCGACTGTGCTGCAGAATGAAACAACCATGCAGAAATTGCAGTCAGCATCAGAAGCAGCTGATGTTAATGTTAAAATGATACGTGAAAGTTCAAGTGGTGCTTGGATTTCATATCTTTTTAGTTACCTACCTTTGATTGGGATTGCTATTTTCTTCCTTTTCATGATGAATCAAGGTGGTAACCGCGGTGCAATGAATTTTGGCCGCAACCGTGCTAAGACTCAATCAAAAGAGAATATTAAAGTTCGTTTCACAGATGTGGCTGGTGCGGAAGAAGAAAAAGAAGAACTTGTAGAAGTCGTAGATTTCCTCAAAAATCCACGTAAATATAAAGCACTTGGTGCACGTATCCCTAAGGGTGTTCTCCTTGAAGGCCCTCCAGGGACAGGTAAAACTCTGCTTGCTAAAGCTGTTGCTGGTGAAGCAGATGTTCCTTTCTTTAGTATCTCAGGTTCTGATTTCGTAGAGATGTTTGTCGGTGTCGGAGCAAGTCGTGTTCGTAGTCTTTTTGAAGACGCTAAGAAGGCCGAACGTGCTATTATCTTTATTGATGAAATCGATGCGGTTGGTCGTCGTCGTGGTACTGGAATGGGCGGCGGTAACGACGAACGTGAACAAACCCTTAACCAACTGTTGATAGAAATGGATGGTTTTGATGGGAATGAGAATATCATTGTCATTGCTGCAACCAACCGCAGTGATGTTCTTGATCCAGCCCTCCTACGTCCAGGACGTTTTGACCGTAAAGTTCTTGTTGGTCGCCCAGATGTAAAAGGCCGAGAAGCTATCTTGAAAGTCCATGCGAAGAATAAACCATTGGCTGAAGATGTTGACCTTAAAGTTGTTGCTCAACAAACTCCAGGTTTTGTTGGAGCTGACTTAGAGAATGTCTTGAATGAAGCAGCCCTAGTTGCCGCACGACGTAGTAAGACTAGAATTGATGCTAGTGATATCGACGAAGCAGAGGATCGTGTTATTGCCGGACCATCTAAGAAAGACCGCCAAGTTTCAGAACACGAACGTAAAGTTGTGGCTTACCATGAAGCAGGTCATACAATTGTTGGTTTAACACTTTCTAGCGCTCGTGATGTTCACAAGGTTACTATTGTTCCACGAGGTCGCGCAGGTGGTTATATGATTTCTCTACCAAAAGAGGATCAGATGTTGTCATCTAAAGATGAGCTAAAAGAACAATTGGCAGGACTTATGGGTGGACGTGTTGCAGAAGAAATTATTTTCAACGTTCAAACCTCAGGCGCTTCAAATGACTTTGAGCAAGCAACACAGTTAGCACGTGCAATGGTTACTGAATATGGTATGAGCGAAAAACTTGGACCAGTCCAATATGAAGGTAATCATGCGATGAATCCAGGACAATTTACGACAGATAAGTCTTACTCAGCTCATACAGCTCAACTTATTGACGAAGAAATTCGATCACTTTTAGTTGAGGCACATGACAAAGCAACTGAAATTATCAATGCAAACCGAGAAACACATGCTCTCATTGCAGAAGCTTTGCTTAAGTATGAAACACTTGATGCTGCACAAATCAAGTCAATTTATGAGACTGGTAAGATGCCGGAGGATTCTCTTGGAGATTCAGAAGAAGATAATCATGCCCTATCTTACGATGAAGTCAAAGAAAGAATTGAAAATAAAAATAAAGATGAAGAAGAGTAAGGAGTTTTACTCTTCTTTTTTTAGATAAATCGAGAGAAGAAATACTATTAAAAATATTATAAAAAAAGAAAATTAAAATCAATACAAGTTATTGACAAGACAGGTCAGAGATGAT
>NZ_KV832483.1:0-59105 GCF_001837455.1 Streptococcus sp. HMSC068F04 | reverse complement strand
AAAAGCTCTATAATCTCTACAGTGGTTTTATCCACTACAGAAATTATAGAGCCAAAGTTCCATAATGGAGCTTTTTTCTTTTCTGTTACGAATAATGAAAAGGAGGTATCTATATGAATAATTTTGAACTTTTTAAACTTAAAGCCGCTGGGTTGACGAATTTGAATATCTTAAATATTTTGGACTATCAAAAGACTCAAGATAGAAAATTGAGTTTACGTGATATGGCAGTGGTATCCAAGTCTAAAAATGCCGTTCTTTTTATGGAAAAGTATAAGAGTTTAGATATTAAGCAACTCAAAGAACAATTCGACCATTTTCCTACGTTATCGATTTTTGATAAAGAATATCCCATTGAGCTGAAGCATACCTATAATCCTCCTGTCCTCCTTTATTATCAGGGGAATCTTGATTTACTGAGTAAACCAAAGCTAGCTGTTGTTGGGGCAAGAAAGTGTTCTGAAACAGGCAAACAGTCTGTCCGTAAAATTGTTAGTGAACTTGGGAATCACTTTACTATTGTGAGTGGATTGGCGCGTGGGATTGATACTTGTGCGCATATGGAGGCCTTGAAAAATAAGGGAAACACTATTGCAGTTATCGGGACAGGACTTGATGTTTATTATCCTAAAGAAAATAAAGCTTTGCAGGACTATATGGCCAAAAATCATTTAGTTCTTACTGAATATGGACCAGGTGAGCAGCCTCTCAAGTACCACTTTCCTGAACGCAATCGGATTATTTCTGGATTGTGTCAAGGAGTTATGGTTGTAGAAGCTAAGCTTCGCTCAGGAAGTCTGATTACTTGTGAGCGTGCCATGGAAGAAGGTAGAGATGTTTTTGCTATTCCAGGAAATATTTTAGATGGAAAGTCAGATGGATGCCATCACCTAATTCAGGAGGGTGCAAAGTGCATTACGACAGGGTTTGACATCCTTTCAGAGTTTTCTTGAAAATCAAACTTCTCCTATAGAGATAAAGTTTTTTATTGACAGTTAAAGAAAAGGAAGGTATCATGTTAGTTGCTCGGTCCAAGATGTTTCATTTTTTAATGTCTTGTGACTAGATTTTAGACAGATTAGTGGCGCAGCCAGTTTATAACATTATAAGGAAATAGTCTATGGCGACAGCAACGACAACAAAAACGAAAACTAAAACAACAAAGAAAACGACAGCCAAAAAGGCGACTAAAAAGAGAGCGACACCAAAGAAAAATTTGGTCATCGTGGAGTCTCCTGCTAAAGCGAAAACGATTGAGAAGTATCTTGGCCGCAACTATAAAGTTGTAGCCTCTGTTGGGCATATTCGTGATTTGAAAAAATCAAGTATGTCTATTGATTTTGAAAACAACTACGAACCTCAGTACATTAATATTCGAGGTAAGGGACCTCTTATCAATGAATTGAAGAAAGAAGCTAAAAAAGCCAAGCAAGTCTTTCTCGCAAGTGACCCGGACCGTGAAGGGGAAGCCATTTCATGGCATTTGTCACATATTCTTGGATTAGAGCCAGATGATAAGAATCGTGTCGTTTTTAACGAAATCACTAAAGATGCAGTAAAAAATGCCTTTGTAGAGCCACGCGCCATTGACATGGACTTGGTAGATGCTCAGCAAGCTCGTCGTGTCTTGGACCGTATTGTGGGTTACTCTATTTCACCGCTTCTATGGAAGAAGGTTAAGAAAGGTCTTTCTGCAGGTCGTGTACAATCAGTAGCGCTTAAGCTTATTATTGACCGTGAAAATGAAATTAAGGCCTTTAAACCAGAAGAATACTGGACTATTGATGGTGCCTTTAAGAAGGGTGCTAAGAAGTTTCAGGCTAGCTTCTATGGCTTAGATGGTAAAAAGCTTAAGCTCAACAATAATGAGGATGTTCAAGCCGTTCTCTCTCGTATCACAAGTGATGACTTTAACGTAGATAAAGTAGAGAAAAAAGAACGCCGTCGTAATGCGCCATTGCCATATACAACTTCATCTCTCCAACAGGATGCTGCTAATAAGATTAACTTCCGAACACGTAAGACCATGATGGTTGCTCAACAGTTGTATGAAGGAATTAATTTGGGTTCAGGAGCTCAAGGTTTGATTACCTATATGCGTACGGACTCTACACGTATTAGTCCAGTGGCACAAAACCAGGCTGCTGAATTTATTACAGAACGCTTTGGTTCTAAGTATTCAAAACATGGCAGCAAGGTGAAAAATAGTTCGGGAGCACAAGACGCCCATGAGGCTATTCGTCCGTCAAATGTTTTCCAAACACCAGAAAGCATCGCTAAGTATTTGGATAAGGATCAGCTTAAGCTCTATACTCTTATCTGGAATCGTTTTGTAGCGAGTCAAATGACAGCTGCAGTATTTGATACGATGAAGGTGACCTTGCCTCAAAACGGAGTCATTTTCACTGCAAATGGTAGCCAAATCAAGTTCGATGGTTATATGGCCGTTTACAACGATTCTGATAAGAACAAAATGCTTCCTGATATGGCAGAAGGTGATACGGTTAAGAAGGTTGTGACAACGCCTGAACAACACTTCACGCAACCACCTGCCCGCTATTCTGAAGCGACTCTGATTAAGACGCTGGAAGAAAATGGAGTTGGTCGTCCGTCAACTTATGCACCGACACTTGATGTTATTCAACGTCGTTACTATGTCAAATTGGTGGCTAAACGTTTTGAACCAACAGAACTTGGTGAAATCGTTAATAGTTTAATCGTCGAATTCTTCCCTGACATCGTGGATGTTAAATTCACCGCCGAGATGGAAGGAAAACTCGATAAAGTTGAAATCGGTAAGGAACAATGGCAGAAGGTTATTGATGAGTTCTTCAAACCTTTCCAAAAAGAATTGGAAAAAGCTGAAGAAGGTATTGAAAAAATCCAAATCAAGGATGAGCCTGCCGGTTTTGATTGTGACCTCTGTGGTCATCCAATGGTCATCAAACTTGGTCGATACGGTAAGTTCTACGCATGTAGTAACTTCCCAGATTGTCACAATACTAAGGCCATAACCAAAGAAATTGGCGTTACTTGCCCAACCTGTGGTAAAGGTCAGGTCATCGAACGTAAGACAAAACGAAATCGTGTCTTTTATGGCTGTGATCGCTACCCTGACTGTGAATTTACATCTTGGGATATCCCTGTTGGACGTAACTGTCCTAAATCAGGCGATTATCTTGTCGAGAAGAAAGTTCGTGGTGGCGGTAAGCAAGTTATCTGTAGTAACGAAGAGTGTGACTACAAAGAATCGATTGTTAAATAAAAAGAAAGCTATCTCAAGTTAAGTCTTGAGATAGCTTTTTTGCATTTTATCAAAAAAACTGATACTTTCCTTAAATTTGTTTTTTATACTAAGCATGAAAAGAAAGGAGAGTAAGTGGTTTTCTGATATTAGGTAAATATAAGCTTATATTGAAAACAGAACTATTCTAAAAGAGGTGTACAAATGCAAATAACTGTTAAACAACTTTCAAAATCCTACAAAGATAAGACTATCTTAGACAACATCACATTTACAATTGAATCTGGAACGGTTTCTGGTCTATTAGGAGTAAATGGGGCTGGTAAGTCAACTCTGATGAAAATTCTTTTTGGTTTAGTCCAAAAAAGTAGTGGAGAAATTCGATTTGATGGATCATCCAAAAACAAACATTCATTAGGTGCATTAATCGAAGCACCTGCAATTTATCACAACCTTTCGGCTTTTGATAATCTAAAAACAAAAGCGTTGTTATATGATATTCCTGATTCAAAAATTTTTGAAACCTTGGAAATAATTGGTCTTTCAAATACTGGAAAGAAAAAAGCCGGTAAATTTTCATTAGGTATGAAGCAGCGACTTGGGATTGGTATGGCCATTTTAACTGATCCCCAATTTTTAATTCTAGATGAGCCTACTAATGGCCTTGATCCCGATGGTATAAATGAATTGCTAGACCTTATTCGTTCCTTGAAAGCAAAAGGGATGACAATTCTGGTTTCCAGTCATCAACTTCTAGAAATTAGTAAGGTTGCTGATCATATTCTTATTCTCGATAAAGGTAAGATTCAATATTATGGTGAAAACAAAAATGTAGATAGTCTTGAGAGACTCTTCTTTAAAATTGTTCATGGGGGTTAGTGATATGCAAAAGATATTCTATTCGGAATTGCTCAAATTACGACATTTAGGAACGACTAAATTCTTAATCATCATACCATTTTTAACTGTTCTTATAGCCTTTTTAATGGGAGGGTTACAGATTTTTGTTCCTTTCTCGGTTTATTGGTGGGAAGCTATCTTTTTATATCTTGTAAATGGTCTTTTGTTTATAGTTGATAGACGTTTAGAAGACCAGGCTGGGCATTTTCAAAATGTTGCCAATGAGGGTTTCACTTTGAAAATTACCTTGATAAAAATGGTGCTTATAGGCATGAGAACATTGCTTGCTAGTTTATTCTTACTTGCTTTTCTCAGTCTCGTTGCATTTATTTACACAGGTTTTATTCCAATAAATATTCCTAAAACAGCTATTTCCTTAATCTTAATTTGGATGACAACTTTATGGAACATTCCTTTACTTTACCTAATGTCTAAATACATGAGTCAATTCATCCTATTAGCTCTTAATACATTGGTTTGTCTTTTAATAGCACCCTTTATTGCTCAGAGTCCACTTTGGTTCGTTTTCCCCTATACTTATCACTATAAAATAGCTCAATTTTTATTAAATCTTAAACCATCGGGGGATATTATTGTAAATACGAATCATACTAGCATTCTTCAAGTGTTACTTACGATGATACTATCAATAGTAGTGACATTGTTTTTATCTTTTTCACTTCAAAGGAGGCAATTAAATGCTAAGGAGTGAGTTACTAAAATTTAAGAATACTTTCGGTCTTTATCTTATTCTCAGTTTTGCTGTCTTAGAGATCATTACAATTCCAATGTATGTGAGCTTCGTTCCTAATGGTTTTTCTCTAACTAATTTAGCCATATTATCTTTTTTATGCTATCCGCTATTGACATCATTTTTGTCAATTTTAGGGATTGAACAAGAAAAACACGCTAATCATTATCAAGAAATATCGAGTTATCCTAAGCAAAGACGTTTATGGTTGGCTAAACTTTTAATATCAGACATAGTCCTTAGCCTACCTTCTTTATTCAGTTGGCTTATCATAAACCTCCTTCTTATGAATAGTGTTAATGGATTTGTAGTAAGTCTATCAAGTTGGATGTTAATAGTCTTTCTTAATCATTTTCACTACTTTATACAAGTGAGTCTGAACAGTGTTAGTAATATTATAATCTCTATGGTTGAAATTATTTTTATTATTTTTGCTAGTAATAAAGTTTTCTTGTCTACTCATTGGCTTCCTATTGCTTTACCTTTCAATAGCCTTATCCTTAGTGATTGGAGCCAACTCAATTCCCTTCCTTTATGGATTGTTGGGGTGACTTTGTTATTTATATGTTTAATAGATTATAGAACCAAAAAATAATATAAGAAATAACATAGATAGTGTATTAGTCTTTCGTGGTTATCCTAAAATTTGGTTAGTAGTTTGTCGGAAAAGTAAACTATGTTAGTTAATTTGTTTTTTATACTAAGGATGAAAAGAAAGGAGAGTTATTATGAAACGTTTTAGTCTATCAGGTTTCCAACTCAAATATATAGCCCTAATTACTATGGTATTCGACCATATTCAATATTTTTTTGAATATACAGGAAAAATACCCATTTGGTTTACTATGATTGGGAGATTAGCGGCCCCCTTATTTCTATTTGCTGTGATTGAAGGTTTCGTCCATACACACAATCGAAAAAAATACTTCCTAAGGATTTATGCTTTAGCTATTTTGATGGGATTGATTCAGTTTGGATTTTATAATTTTTTACATCCTCTTGTAAGGCCAGATGGTTTCTTTCCACAAAATATGATGTTGTCATCATTCGTTATCTTGCTCGTTGCTCTTCAAGGTATCGCTTGGATTCAAGAAAGGAAATATCTAAAAGGAATCCCAACCTTACTTTTTCCAATATTACTCCCATTGCTAATGTTGCCTTTTTATCTGCTAAGTGTGAACAAACCTATGTTAGGTTTTCTACTTAAATTACTCAATTTTACAGTGCTACCAGTTCATACATTTATCAGCGATGGAGGAACGTGGTTACTTTTGACTGGTATCGCTATGTATCTTTGTCACAAGAATCTTAAGAAAGAAGTGCTTGCTTTTGTGAGTGTTAGTCTAGTTTGGGCACTAATAGCGATTGTTCTAAGTAGACCTTCTTTTCACGATTTAATGTTTAAATACATTGAATGGATGGAAATATTTGCAGCTCCCTTAATGCTTTGTTATAACGGTCAAAGAGGTAAAGGGTCAAAATATTTGTTCTATGTCTTTTACCCAACACATATTTATCTACTTTACGCCTTGTCAGTTATCTTCTATAGATGATATGATAAGGGTACTTTGTATGAAAGGAGAGGTTATGGCTCAGATACTTGTCGTTGATGATCAGGAAGATATTGTTCAATTTGTTGTAAAGGCTTTAGAGCTCCAAAATCATAAGGTGACGGGGCTTACAAGTGTTTTAGATTTGGATAAGAACTCGTTGCCACGGTTTGACTTGATTTTACTGGATATTATGATGCCTGATGTTGACGGTCTCCAGTTTTGTCATGACATTCGGGATCAAGTGGATTGTCCTATACTCTTTATTACAGCTAAAACACAAGAGGCAGATATTGTCCAGGGGTTGACTTATGGTGCAGATGATTATATTTGTAAGCCATTTGGGATTAAAGAACTTCAAGCGCGTGTGGCTGCTCACTTGAGACGTGAACATCGTGAGCGCCACCATAAGCTATTAATTGAAAATATTCAGTTTGATTTGTCTGCTCAGGAGCTTTATGTTGAGAATCAGTTGTTAGATTTGACTAGGTCAGAATATCGTATTTGTCAGTTTCTGGCTGAAAATAAGGGCCAAGTCTTTTCCAAAGAGCAAATCTACACGCATTTGTACGGCTATGAGGATAAAGGGAGTCCGACAGCAGTGGCTGAACATATCAAAAATATCCGTGCAAAGCTCAAAAATGTTGGGCAAAATCCTATTGAAACAGTCTGGGGGATTGGTTACAAGTGGCACTAATTAAAAAACGAGAACACTCTCTAAGAACAATCTTATTATCTTATGTCGTCAGTCTTACAGTTCTATCAGCAATCAGTAGCCTGCTTATTTTGTCTTTGTTCAGCTTGTCTTATCGTTTTGGCGTTGTGTTTCCAGCAAATCAGGTAGAAAGTGATTTGTCTGCTGTCAGGAATGAAATTGAAACTTCTAAGGTCTTTAATCCAGATGTCTTGCCTGATGGTACAAGCTATGTCTTCTTGACTAGGGATTTTAAGCTTAAGAAGTCTAACATGCCAGATAATTTGCAAGAAGAATCCTTGCTAGATTACCAATTCAAGAATGTTCATGGTGGCAAATATGGCTATTTTCAGTCATTTGAACGGTCTGATGGCATCGTCATTGTCAATTATCAACTATCACCTCGGTACCGTAATGACTGGATGAACCAGCATTTTCCCAATGCTGATCTATTGATGATTGGCTCAATGATGGTGTCTATACTACTCATATTTATTACTTTAACTTTTTACTATGCTAGTAAATTGAGTCGAGAGTTAAGCACAATATTGAAGGCAACAGAGAAAATAGCAGAGCAAGATTTGGATTTTCAAACTTCTCAGTCTACAATTAAGGAATTTAATCAAGTGTTAAGTGGTTTGGATCATATGCGAGTAGCACTTCGTGAGTCTTTGATGGAAAATTGGAAGGCAGAGCAAGATAAACAAAATCAGATTTCTGCTCTGACACATGACCTAAAGACGCCCCTAACAGTTGCTCGTGGGAATGCAGAACTCTTAGCTATGACGTCCTTGGATGAAAATCAAACGGACTTGTTAGAGCATTTTCAAAAAGGAATTGCACAGGTTGATGCTTATGTAAAAGAGTTGTCAGAACTCAACAAAACGAGTTTTAAGAAAACCTTGACGCTTGAAGAAATTCCAGTTAAGGAATTTGTTGAAGACATTTACGATCAAACCTTGTCATTAGCTCAAACGAAACAAATCAATGTGGTATTTGATAAGAAAGAAATTGAGAAAGAAACCATAGGCAATTGGGACAGGTCCTTATTAAATCGAGCTTTTATGAATATCCTTTCGAATGCGGTAGAGCATACGCCTAGTGGTAGTCAGTTGCTCTTAACTGCTAGGGTAGAAGATGATGAATTCAAGTTTATCTGCCTTGATTCTGGTCCTGGATTTTCCCTTGAATCACTTGAAAAAGCCACTCAGCTCTTTTATCAAGAGGATAAAAGTAGACAGAGCCGCAATCATAGTGGACTTGGGCTGACTATTGCTAATGATATTATTCGCTTACACCATGGTAGTCTTTCTCTTTCAAATGACAATGGCACAGGTGGTGCTAGAGTGACTATCATGTTACCCCTTTAAATACAAATTACTCCTAGTCGCCAGATGAGGAGTTTTTTGCTATACTACTAAGAGTAAAAATGAAGAAAGATTTGTGGGGGGCAGGATTTCATCTTGTTCCCGAAGAGGTATTAGTGTCATGTCTCAATCAAAAGCAGATTATATTAACGTGATTGGAGCTGGTTTGGCCGGATCCGAGGCGGCTTATCAGATTGCCAAACGTGGTATTCCAGTAAAACTTTATGAAATGCGTGGGGTCAAAGCAACACCACAGCATAAGACAACAAATTTTGCAGAATTGGTTTGCTCTAACTCTTTCCGTGGAGATAGCTTGACCAATGCTGTAGGGCTTCTTAAAGAAGAAATGCGTCGCTTGGACTCTATCATTATGCGTAATGGAGAAGCTCATCGTGTGCCAGCTGGTGGTGCCATGGCGGTGGACCGTGAAGGTTATGCAGAAGCGGTAACAGCTGAAATTGAAAATCATCCATTAATTGAAGTTATCCGTGAAGAAATCACAGAAATTCCTGATGATGCTATTACAGTTATTGCTTCAGGACCATTGACTTCTGATGCTCTAGCTGAAAAAATTCATGAACTAAACGGTGGAGATGGCTTTTATTTCTATGATGCCGCTGCACCAATCGTTGATAAAGCGACTATCGACATGAACAAGGTTTACCTTAAGTCACGCTATGACAAGGGTGAAGCAGCTTATCTAAACTGTCCAATGACTAAGGAAGAGTTCATGGCTTTCCATGAGGCCTTGACAACAGCTGAAGAAGCTCCTTTGAATTCCTTTGAAAAAGAAAAGTATTTCGAAGGGTGTATGCCTATCGAGGTCATGGCTAAACGTGGTATCAAGACAATGCTCTATGGCCCTATGAAACCGGTTGGTTTGGAGTATCCTGAGGATTACAAAGGGCCACGTGACGGTGATTTCAAGACACCTTATGCGGTTGTTCAGCTTCGTCAGGACAATGCGGCTGGTAGTCTCTATAATATCGTTGGTTTCCAAACTCACCTTAAATGGGGAGAACAGAAGCGCGTCTTCCAAATGATTCCAGGACTTGAAAATGCTGAATTTGTACGTTATGGGGTTATGCACCGTAACTCTTACATGGATTCGCCAAATTTGTTAAAACAAACCTTCCAATCAAAATCAAACCCTAATTTGTTCTTTGCAGGGCAAATGACCGGTGTTGAAGGTTATGTTGAATCAGCTGCTTCAGGTTTGGTTGCTGGAATCAATGCTGCCCGTCTCTTTAAGGGTGAAGAAGAAGTCATCTTCCCTCACACAACAGCTATCGGTAGTCTTCCATACTATGTGACTCACGCTGAAAGTAAACATTTCCAACCAATGAATGTTAACTTCGGTATTATCAAAGAGTTGGAAGGTCCACGTATTCGTGACAAGAAAGAGCGTTACGAAAAAATTGCTGAGCGTGCTCTTAAAGATTTACAACCTTTTATTCAAGCTTAGTCAACATTAAAATCCCTTACCGAATGCGGTAAGGGATTTTTCAGATCTAAAAGTATTCAATTAACCAAAGAATTTCTTAGCGATATCTTGACCTTGTTTAATTTTAGCCCATTGTTGTGGTGTTGCCAACTCATTACCTGAGTCACATGAGGCGAAACCACATTGGTGAGAAAGGAAGAGACGCTCTTTAGGAAGGATTTTACTAGCTTTTTCAAGCAAGTCAAGAACACGTTCTTCGTCATCAAGTTCAGTTGTTTTTGATGACAAAAGTCCTAGTACAACTTCAGCCTTGCTGTCTTTGAGGGCTTCGAGAGCCTTGATATCACCAGCTGTATCGCTGTCCCATTCAAGGAAGAAGCGATCATAGTGTTGCTCTGCCAAGAACTTCTTAGCAATGGCTTCGTAAGTTCCTTCGGCAGCAGAACGGCTTTCATAGTTACCACGACAGTTGTGTGTCCAAACCGTTAAACCAAGTTCGTGAGCATAGTCTACAACCTCGTTATTGATAGCTACAAACTCATCAGCCAATTCTGCCAAATCAGAATTACCTTCCGCAAAGAAACTTGCAGGGTTTGATGGGTCAAAAAGTTCCCAGAGACAGTCGTCAAATTGAACGATTTATCCACCAACTGCCTTGTATTCTTCCAAGAATTCTTTATAGGCATTAATCAAACCTTTTTTGAGGTCTTCATTAGTTTCATAGACTTGCCCAGGACCAGCCAAACGGTCAAAGATAGCAAGTTCAGTATAAGCATGAGCTGGACCCCAGATAGTTTGTTTAGTATCTTCATCACCAGCTTCAGCTTTAACCAATTTATAGATATCTAGGTAATGGTGGTTTTTACCTGAGAGTGGTTCAGTGATACGAATACCAATATCTTTACGAGTCTCATATTGTCCGCCATCGTGGTCTTTGAATGTATAACCGTGCTCAGCAATGTAGCGTTCAATACCTTTGAGACCCCAGACAAAGTCTAAGTGCCACATAGAACGGCCAAACTCACCATCGGTAAGAATGTCAATACCATTAGCCTTTTGGTCAGCCACAATTTGCTTAATATCTGCAGTTTCAGTTTCTTGATAACCAGGAAGGGCATCGTAAAAAGGATACTGGATGTCGTCACGGTGCTCGATTTCGTCCTTGTATTTACGGAGATCCGCAGGACGAAGGAGAGAACCAACTAATTGAAATTTAGATTTTGTCATAAGATTCACCTCAAAATAAGATTTTATATCTATAAAACTTTTTATTTATTTCAATTGAAAATAGTTATTTTCTTTCTGTGGGTATAGTTTAAGACTATATAAGGTTTTGGCCTGCAAAATGATACTTCCTATGGTAAAATGAAAAGAAAATAATGAAGGTTGGGAACATGCAAAAAACATTTTTTATTATTAAACCAGATGCTGTAAAACGACACTTGATGGGATAAGTGATTGATCGTATTGAACGTCGTGGCTTCATTATTGAACGAATGGAAATGTTGACACTTGACGAAGAACGTCTTAAAGAACATTATGCTCAATTGGTTGATAAACCTTTTTTCCCTAGCATTGCAGAATTCATGATGAGTGGTCCATCTGTTATTGGTATTATTTCTGGTTCAGGTGTTATCAAGTCATGGCGTGATATGATGGGAGCAACTAATCCGGGCAATGCTGCTCCTGGAACAATCCGTGGAGACTTTGCAACCGCACCAGATGGTGATATGATTCTAAATATCGTTCATGGCTCTGATTCAGAAGAATCTGCGGCTCGAGAAATCAAGATTTGGTTTGGTGAGTAGGATGGATTTAAAGCTGGTTTATTGAATTAAAACACTTTAACTAAAAGGAGTTGTAGAATGAGCAACAGCGATAACTTTTGCTGTCGTAGTTGATGTGTCTAAATAAACGTGAGCAACTGTCTTTTTGACACTAACGATTCTACTCGATATTTTTACGAAAATTCGTAGGTGATATCGTTGTTAAATTTAACTTCTTGGCTGTTTATGGTGGTACTTAATTTGTTCTTCGTAGGTTTGTGGTACAATGCAAACTTTGGTATATGACTTGAACGATTCAGGTACTATAGTAAATATCAAGGTACCGGTTACTGTTAAGACTTCAATATTGTTTGATATTCTACATTAAGTAGGAAAAAACGCTAATAATAACGATGATTTGTTAGTGATAAATGTTAGCAGTTCTTTAAGAAGTTCCATTACTAAGTTTTTGGCCTAAGATATAAAAACTCATGACTTTCTAAAATCTTTGGTTTTAGGATTTTTTTATTTCTTGAAAATCACTAGTCATGCTAGTGATTTCAAAAAACTTCTAGTAATGTGTCAAAAAATGTCACAATGGAATTGAAAGTCTTTCATCTAAATATAGATATCAAATTATTTATGAAAAGTACTGAGCAATTATTAGTCAACTCTTTCATTTATTTTGCAACAAAAAGAGTGTAGAATACATGAGGTTGGGTCTTGTGCATGTTAATCAATATCTCCACAACTAAGCATTTTATCAGTTAGGGGGAGCTTAAAAGTGTAAGAGTAACCTACTGGTATAGTTACCCGTAGGGATGAGTAGCTTTAAGTGATAATTATAAATAGTCTAAGCTCTGAACTACACTCCAAGAGTTAGATTTTTCTGTCTAACTTTTGGAGGTCAGTACAATTATAGTTGATTTTTTTCATAATCTTTCCAATAAAAATATTAAAGCGAATCAATCTATCTATTATAAAATTAAACCTTCTATTTGTAATGTCAACACTATTCACAATAGGATTTTGTCTATCAAATACTTTGATATTAAAAAGTATTTGAATTTAAGAATCTAATAGAGTTTAAAGGAATGGGTGTTTTTATGAGATATCTCAAATTGACATGGTTCTTTCTTTTGTTAGAATATGAGCATAACTAAATATAGAAGGACGTAATTTAAATGGGGAAAAAGGAATTACAACGTTATTCACTCAGGAAGTCTAGCCTTGGTGCGGCTTCTGTTCTTTTGGGGACTGCAGTTCTTGCAGTAGGAGGTTCAAATGCAAGCGCTGATGAAGTTGCAACAACTACAGATTCAGCAACACCAGCAGTTGAAGCAACAGATGCTGTTGAAGAAAGCACTTCTGCCGTAGCAGATTCAACTGAAAAGAAAGTTGTTAACGTTACTGAAGAAGGCAACACAACTGTCACAACGAGTGAAGTAACAAATACAAGCTTAGAAGCTGCAAAAACAGCTGCAACTAACGAAGGGGTTGAGGTTAAGGAAGAACCTGCTCAAACCAAAGAAACTGTTGAAGCAGCTGCTGCAGATAATAAAGCACAAGCAGAGAAAATCAATACAGTCGTTTCTGATTATAAAGCGGCTAAAGAACAATACAAGTCAGATAAAGCTGACTATGATAAAGCAAAAGCAAACTATGATGCAAAATTAGCTGAGAAAGCACTTGCTGATAAAACAAATGCTGAAGCTCAGGCTAAATATGATACTGAAAAAACAGCTTATGATAAAGCTTCAGAGCAATACCAAATTGCTAAGCAAGCTTATGACTCAGCTCTTTCAGAGTACAAGACTAAGAAAGTTACTTATGATGCTAAGGTAGCAGAAAAAGAAGCCGCTGATAAAGAAAATGCGCTTTCTGCAGCTAAATACCAAGCAGAATTGGCAACATATAACCAAGCAAAAGCTGATTATGAAGCAGCTCTTGCTCAGTACAATAGCGATAAAGCCAAATACAATGCTGAAAAAGCTAACTATGATAATAAAGTAGCTGAAAAAGTTGTTACGGAAAAACGTAACGCTGAAGCTGAAGCTAAATATCAAACTGAGCTAGCAGCATACAATGAAGCAAAAGCTAAATATGATGTAGAAAAAGCAGCATATGACAAGAATCTTGAACTTTATAACGCTAAGAAAACAGCTTATGAAGCAGATCTTGAAACAAAACAAGCTATTGAAAAATACAATGCAGATGCTAAAGCTAAGTACGAAGCAGCCTTGGTTGTCTACAATGAGCAAAAAGCTAAATATGACCAAGAGTACCTTGAGTATCAAAACAAATTAGCTGTCTACCAAACAGCACTTAAACAATACCAAGATGCTAAAACAGCTTACGATAAATACATGAATGATCCTGTATATCGTAACCTTAAAGATGCTGAAGTTGTTCAAGAATTGACTTTCCAACGTGAAAACGATGCGACACACAAAGTTGAAGGTGTAAGCAACTACTTGACAAAAGAAGCACAAGAGCGTCTTAACACAAGTAATGTTTTCCAATATGACTCTAACAAGTTACAAGCATCTGACATTGTTTCAAATAGCCCTTGGACAAACACTGAAGACGAGTGGATTCAAGTTAAAGAAGGTGACAAATTTGTTGTTACTTATGATGGTTTGAACCAATCAAGCATGCTTGTTGAGAATGAAGCATCAGCAATCAAACGTGTTGTATACCGTTACGAAATCGTTAGCCTTCCATCAAACGACGGAAAAGGTATCGCGAAAATCAGTAAGGATCCAACAGTAACTATGACAGTTGGAGCGTCGACTGATCAAGATAAACCGGTTAAAGTAGCTGTAGATGTTGAGTTTTACGATAAAGATGGTAAAATGTTCAACCTTAGTGAGCGTAATGCTATCGTAGCACTTAACTCACTTAACCACTGGAACGGTGCAGCTTATGTTGAAACATCTGAGCGCCCACGTCCACTTACAGTAGAAGCGAAAGACGTTAATGGTAATACTGTTCGCGGTACTTACAATCCTTACGCAGATGGTTCTACTTTGGCAATCCAAAACGGTGAAGTTGTTACAAAATCTGGTTACGCAGATTTTGGTGGAGCTACTGTTAACGTTTCAGATGAGAACCCACTTAAGGTAGTGGTTCCTATCTCTGACTGGAATGGTTCAGAATGGGTTGTCTCACGTGAAATTCCAACTGATGTAACAACTCTTAATGCTTCAGGTAGTGGTAATGGCCACGCTCTTGGTAACCAAGATTATACGTTTGGTGATAAAGATGATGTTATTGGTTCATACAGTGTTTCTGCTGAAACTGGTTTGATTACATTCACACCTAAGAAAAAATACCAATCAACACGCCACCAAGAATATGTAAATATTGGTGATAACCAATTCATCGCTATTCCAAAATCATCAGTTACTTATGATGCTGCTACTAAAGAAGTAACATCAGTCAATGATAACCAATACATTGACCACGGTGCAGTCTTTAATGGTGAGACAACATCAGAATTGACAGGTTGGGATAACGCTGATTCACCTTACCTCTACTATGGAGGTGCAGGTATCAAGATGACTAATGGTCACTTGGTATTTACTGCTGAAGGTGCAAATGCTGATGGTGCACCAACAGTTTATTGGTTCGCAATCAACTCTAACCTTGGTTTGCCTAAGAATCCAGGTGAAAAACCTGAAGAACCTAAGGCACCAACACCACCAACAGCACCGGTTAAACCAGTGGTTAAAACAGTTGGTATCAATCCACAAGAACCAACACCACCAACACCTCCAAAAGAGCCAGTGGCACCAACGCCACCAACACCAAAAGTGGTTGAAGTTCCAGAAAAACCGGTTGCACCAACACCACCAACAGGTCCAACGGCACCAACGCCACCAACACCAAAAGTAGTTGAAGTTCCTGCTAAACCAGTAGAACCTAAAACTCCTGAAAAACCAAGTGTTGTATGGCACAAGAACTATGTCGTTGAGAGAGAGTCTCACGTGGTACCACCAACTCCACCGACTACTCCACAAACACCACCAACACCTGTTACTCCTCCAACTCCAGTGACACCACCAACTACACCAACTCCAGATACTGAAGTTCCTGTAGTGCCTCAAGCTGAGTTGCCACAAACTGGTGAGCACACTAGCAATGCTGGATTGATTGGACTTCTTTCAATGATTTTTGCAGCCTTTGTAGGATTCTTCAAACGTCGTAAAGAAGATTAAGTGGTGCTATTAAATTAGTTCCCCATCAAAACTAGATTCTATTTAGGATCTAGTTTTTATTTTTGCTCGGTTTTCCTCCCTCATTTCATTTCTATTTACTGGTGAAACATGTTATAATTGTCTTGAACGACTATTATAGAAAGATGCAAGGAGACGAGCATGGAAGAACTTAAGAAAACCGCTGGTGTAACCGCTGCCAAATATGTTGAAGATGGAATGGTTGTTGGACTCGGTACAGGGTCAACAGCTTACTTCTTCGTAGAGGAAATTGGCCGTCGTATTAAGGAAGAAGGTCTTAGTGTTGTTGGTGTAACGACATCAAGTCAAACCACTAAACAAGCTGAGGGCTTAGGCATTCCTTTGAAGGCAGTGGATGACATTGACAGTATTGATGTTACTGTTGATGGAGCCGACGAAGTAGACCCTCAACTCAACGGGATTAAAGGTGGCGGTGGTGCCCTTTTGATGGAAAAAATTGTCGCTACACCTACAAAAGAATATATCTGGGTGGTTGATGAGTCTAAAATGGTTGATCAATTAGGTGCTTTCAAATTACCAGTTGAAGTGGTTCAATATGGTGCTGATCGTCTGTATCGTGTCTTTGAGTCGAAGGGTTATAAGCCATCATTCCGACTTACGGAGCAAGGTGACCGCTTTGTTACAGATATGAAGAACTATATCATCGATCTTGATTTAGGTAAGATTGAAAATCCAGTGGCTCTTGGTGAAGAACTAAAAGCTATGACAGGGGTTGTTGATCATGGATTGTTCAATGGCATGGTTAACAAAGTCATCGTTGCAGGAAAAGACGGTGTTAAGGTCGTTGAAGTTAAGGCCTAGTCCGATTTTTATTCCCCTCACTTTTAATGAGGAAAACTAATTAATTATTTTCAAACTATTAAATAATATAGAAAGGCAAGAGGTAATTTCGAAAAGATTTTAGCTCTTTGTGGTGTTATTATGTCCAAATTTAACCGAATGCATTTAGTCGTTCTTGATTCAGTAGGAATTGGTGCTGCTCCAGATGCCAATGACTTTGTCAATGCAGGTGTGCCAGACGGTGCTTCAGATACCCTTGGTCACATCTCTAAATCTGTAGGATTGAATGTGCCAAATATGGCTAAGCTTGGTCTAGGAAATATTCCTCGTGAAACACCTTTGAAAACAGTACCAGCAGAAAGCAACCCAACTGGTTATGCAACAAAATTGCAGGAAGTGTCTCTTGGTAAAGATACGATGACTGGCCACTGGGAAATCATGGGTCTCAATATTACTGAACCTTTTGATACTTTCTGGAACGGATTCCCAGAAGAAATTCTCACTAAAATTGAAGAATTCTCAGGCCGTAAAGTCATTCGTGAAGCTAATAAACCATACTCAGGTACAGCTGTTATTGAAGACTTTGGACCTCGTCAAATGGAAACTGGTGAATTGATTATTTACACTTCAGCTGACCCAGTTCTTCAAATTGCTGCACACGAAGACGTTATTCCTTTGGATGAATTGTATCGTATTTGTGAATATGCACGTTCAATTACTCTTGAGCGTCCAGCTCTTCTAGGGCGTATCATCGCTCGTCCTTACGTTGGTGAGCCTGGAAACTTCACTCGTACATCTAACCGTCGTGATTTGGCTGTTTCACCATTTGCACCAACTGTTTTGGATAAATTGAATGAAGCTGGTATCGATACTTATGCCGTTGGTAAAATCAATGATATTTTCAACGGAGCTGGTATCAACCACGATATGGGACACAACAAATCAAATAATCACGGTATTGATAATTTGATTAAAGCTATGACTTCTGAAGACTTCAAACATGGCTTCTCATTCACAAACTTGGTAGACTTCGATGCCCTTTATGGACACCGTCGTGATCCACATGGATACCGTGATTGCTTGCACGAATTTGACCAACGTTTGCCTGAAATCATTGCTGCTATGCGTGAAGATGATCTCTTGATGATTACTGCAGACCACGGAAATGATCCAACTTATGCAGGTACAGACCATACTCGTGAATATATTCCTTTCTTGGCTTATAGCCCATCATTCAAAGGAAATGGACTTATTCCAGTAGGTCATTTCTCTGACATCTCAGCAACTGTCGCTGAAAACTTTGGTGTAGATAAAGCCATGATTGGTGAAAGCTTCTTGGATAAACTTGTCTAAAATGAAGCGCTATGCATTTTTGGTTCGTGGGATAAACGTTGGTGGTCGTCACAAGGTAGTCATGAAAGAATTTTGTCGTGAGTTAGAAGAACTCGGTATGTCACATGTTTCTTCCTATATAAATAGTGGAAATCTTTTCTTTGATTCTACCTTGATGAAAGAGGAACTCCTCTTAGTTTTAGAGGGATTTCTAAATAAGGCTTATCCATTTATTAAGGTGTTTTCTCTCTTTACTCTGGAAGATTACCAAAATGAAGTGGCCTCATTACCCAAGTGGTGGGAAGATGATTTCTATAGAAAAGACGTCCTCTTATTTACTGAAAGACTTGATAAGAACGAAATGAAGAAGATTATTAACTCGATAGAGTTGAAAGATGAAATACTTTATTTTGGTCAGCTTGGGGTCTACTGGGGAAAGTATGATAAATCAACTTATAGTCAAACGGCTTATCATAAGAAGTTATTGAAATCACCTTTTTATCCTTATATAACCATTCGAAATGCAAGTACTTTTTCAAAAATTGGTCACTTTTTAAGAATGAAATAAAATTAAGGGAGAAATAACATGTCGCTACTTGAAAAAATTAGAGTTACTCAAGCATTTTTGGAAAGCAAAGGAATTGAAAAACCTGAGTTCGGTTTAATCTTGGGTTCTGGACTTGGTGAGTTGGCTGAAGAAGTTGAAGACGCAGTTGTCATTGACTATGCGGATATTCCAAACTGGGGACAATCAACGGTTGTCGGACATGCTGGAAAACTTGTTTACGGAACTTTGTCTGGACGTAAGGTTTTGGCTCTTCAAGGGCGTTTCCATTTTTATGAAGGAAATCCGCTTGAAGTCGTTACTTTCCCTGTACGTGTTATGAAAGCTCTTGGATGTGAAGGAGTTGTTGTAACCAATGCGGCAGGTGGTATCGGCTATGGTCCTGGTATTTTGATGGCTATCACTGACCACATTAACATGACTGGTCAAAACCCATTGATTGGTGAAAACTTGGATGATTTTGGTCCACGTTTCCCTGATATGTCTAAAGCTTACACACCTGAATACCGTGAAACCGCTCATCAAGTGGCTGATAAACTTGGTATCAAATTGGATGATGGTGTTTATATCGGTGTGACTGGTCCAACTTATGAAACTCCAGCTGAAATCCGTGCTTATAAGACACTTGGTGCAGATGCTGTTGGGATGTCAACCGTTCCTGAGGTTATTGTTGCAGCTCACTCTGGCTTAAAAGTTCTTGGAGTTTCATGTATTACCAACTTTGCGGCTGGTTTCCAAGAAGAATTGAACCACGAAGAAGTGGTTGAAGTGACTGAGCGTGTCAAAGGAGATTTCAAAGGATTGCTAAAAGCGATTCTTGCTGAACTCTAAAATATGATTGCTCAGGGAATAAAACCTATAACGTCATTACCCAAGTTTATTAGGTTAAGTTTAGCTGTTTTTGGAACTGGTATTACTTCAGGTTTGGTAGGCATTCTTTGCCATTACCTTTTGGAGTTTATACAAATTCTTGTATTTGGTAATGATAAATCGAATTTATTGTCACAGTTTAACTCTGTAAGTCCCTTTCGACGATTTGCAGTATTGCTTGTAGTAGGTGTTTTCGCTAGTTTATTTTGGTATTTCCTTCAGAGACGAGTGTCCCTACTTTCTATTAGTAAGGCTAAGCAACTCGTTGGTAAGAAGAGTCCAAATTTTCTTGGCCAAAGTCTACATGCTTTGATGCAGGTTGCAATCGTTGGAGCTGGTTCCTCAATTGGTAAAGAAGGAGCGCCTCGAGAATTAGGCGCTCTATTTGGTGGTAGTCTCTCCAAAGCCTTGCATTTGGATGTTGTTGATAGACAATTGTTAATTGCTTGCGGGGCAGGCGCTGGCTTAGCTGCGGTTTACCAAGTCCCCTTTGCCAGTACACTGTTTGTTCTGGAAACCTTAGGTGTTGCTTGGAAATCAAAAAACATTGTTATCATTCTTGTGACAACTTACTTGTCAGCTTATTGTGCTCGCCCAATCGTTGGTAAGGAGGCAATGTATCAAGTCGGTAAAGTTAGCTCAGATCCTGCTAGTCTGATTCAGGTTATTGTTCTTGTATTAGTGATAACTCCGCTGGCGATGATGTTTAGCTTCTTAGCTAAAAAGGCTAGCAAAAGTCGTATTACTGATAAACGCATTCTGTGGACCATGCCACTATCTTATATAGTACTAGGTGGGATTGCAGCTTTATACCCTTTAATCATGGGAAATGGTCAGGTGCTAGCACAATGGTTATTTTCAGGTGGGGTTTCAGCATACCTACCTCTTATCCTTGTCGTCAAAGGACTTGTGGTATGTTTGCTTTTATGGGCAGGCTCTTATGGAGGAACCCTAACCCCTTCCTTTACTTTAGGTGCTGGATTGGGTTTCTTATTGACAAGTTGTCTTGAGATTTTTGGCTTATCACTCAATCCTACTCTAGGAATGTTACTCGGTGCAACCGTATTTTTAGGAATAACTTTAGATGCTCCTCTAACTGGGATAGCCTTAGTTCTAGGTTTTACTGGTCAAGGAGGGCTGGTAGCAGTACCACTAATCTTAGCGAGTCTACTATCGAGGATATTAAAAAATAGATGGAAGAAAAAACAATGAATATTCATTTTATCTTACACGAAACGTTTGAAGTCCCAGGAGCCTATTTAAAATGGGCACAAGACCGTGGGCATAATATCACATCAACCAAGGTATATGAGGAAGAGCTTCTTCCTGAAACCGTTGAAGGTATTGATTTTCTAATTGTTATGGGTGGCCCTCAGTCACCTGATGAGGATCGTCAGGCCTTCCCTTATTATGACCCAGAGGCTGAGATTGCATTTATGCAAAAGGCAATTGCTGCTGATATCTATATTGTAGGGGTTTGCCTAGGTGCTCAACTTTTATCTGTTGCCTATGGTGGTAAGTACGAGCATAGTCCAGAACGTGAGATTGGTGTTTTCCCTGTAACATTAACTGAGGCAGGTTTAGCGGATGAGCATGTCAAAGGTTTTGGCAAAACCCTAAACACTGGCCACTGGCATGGTGATATGCCTGGATTGACTGATAATGCAGTTGTTCTTGCTACTAGTCAAGGTTGTCCACGCCAAATTGTTCGCTTCAGTCCTAAACATTATGCCTTTCAGGCACACTTAGAGTTTGATCCTGAAGCTATTGATTTACTTATAGCTGCTGACGGTGAAGAGCATTTACGTAAGCAAAATAAAGAGTTACCTTTTGTTCAAACACCTGAACAATTGCGTGCCAACAATTATTCTGAAATGAACAAAAAGTTATACGATTTCCTTGATTCATTGACTCAAGCTTAATCCACTTTTAAAGTTGTTATTTATCTACTATATAACTATATAATAGTAGATAAATATTTAAAAATAAAAATTAAGAAAGATAGAGCGTGTGTTCTGATTTGAACACGAGCGGAAAGCTCGGAAAGCGGAGAACTGTGTAAAAAAGATAAACTGTCTAGCATTTACAATGCGTCGCCAGTTTCCTATTTTTACTTTGTTCTCTGTCGCCTGTCCTGTATATAAAAAATGAAAGGAAGGGTAGTTCGGGTTTGAAACTGAACCCGGGCTAGAGGCTGTGTAAAAAAGATAAATCCTCCTAGATGCGAAGCATCTTTGTCGGATTTCCTATTTTTACTTTGCCTCTTTAATGCCCTTGGTATCTTATATTATGTCTATTCATATTGCTGCTAAGCAAGGAGAGATTGCTGATAAAATTCTTCTTCCAGGGGATCCATTGCGTGCGAAATTCATTGCTGAGAATTTCCTTGAGGATGCTGTATGTTTCAATGAAGTTCGTAACATGTTTGGTTACACAGGAACATACAAAGGTGAACGTGTCTCAGTAATGGGAACAGGAATGGGGATGCCATCTATCTCTATCTATGCGCGTGAGCTTATCGTTGACTATGGTGTTAAAAAATTGATTCGTGTGGGTACTGCTGGTTCATTGAACGAGGATGTTCACGTTCGTGAGTTAGTTCTAGCACAGGCAGCAGCGACAAACTCTAACATTATCCGTAATGATTGGCCACAATACGATTTCCCACAGATTGCAAGTTTCGATCTCTTGGATAAGGCTTACCACATTGCCAAAGACCTTGGTATGACAACACATGTTGGTAATGTTTTGTCATCTGATGTCTTCTATTCAAATTATTTCGAAAAAAATATTGAGCTTGGTAAGTGGGGAGTGAAGGCTGTTGAAATGGAAGCAGCAGCACTTTACTACCTTGCAGCCCAACACCAAGTAGATGCTCTTGCCATCATGACTATTTCTGATAGTTTGGTTAATCCAGATGAAGACACAACTGCTGAAGAACGTCAAAATACTTTCACTGACATGATGAAAGTTGGTCTTGAAACACTAATTGCAGACTAGTGAATTAGTGACAAAAGTCCTTTTTTACCATTTGTCAAGTCCGTCTAGGTTTTAAGACAAGACCAGTAGCTATGAGGAATTTTAGAAGCTCTTTGAAAGCCGTATTTAATCATTGTTCCTTGGCGGTAAGGGCATAATGGTGCAGGGAAATCGAGTTTTGCTTGAACCTCGATATGAGTATCAGTTTCAAAAACAAGTGAAATATTGATATTTTGGTCTTTAATTCCGATTAATTCTGTGGTATTCTTAATAAGTCTCATAAGTTCCTCCTAATGATGGTTTGGTCGCTTTTCATTATAGTTCTTATGGGACTTATTGTCTGCATTTCAAAAAGCTCTATAATCTCTACAGTGGGTTTTACCCACTACAGAAATTATAGAGCCTTAATAAAAGGGAGAGCGAGAGGCCCTCTTTTTTTGCTTGATAAAACATAATATTTCTGATAATATAATCGTAATTGATTATGATTTAAGAGGAGTCTTCCTATGTCAGATATTTTATACTATATTGTTGAGCATCCATTTTATTGCCTTATTCTATTAGGAGTTGTTGTACTAGCCTGTGGGTTGGGGCCATTTTCAAGTAGTTCAACAGAAAACAAGCGCTCAGCAATTATTAATAAGCACTACAACGATACTTTTAAGAAATAAGAAGGGCTAAATGCAGTCAGAAAGCAGATATTAGAGATAGGCAAAAGCCTGTCTTTTTTGTATAATAGAAGGTAACGATTAGTTTATAGATAATCATAAGTAAGAACTAGGAAAGATAAAAATGCCAAATATTGAAGAATTAAAACAAAGACAGGAGAAGATTCGTAACTTCTCTATTATTGCCCATATTGACCATGGTAAATCAACTCTTGCCGACCGTATCTTGGAAAAGACTGAAACAGTGTCAAGTCGTGAGATGCAGGCGCAACTCCTTGATAGTATGGACCTTGAGCGTGAACGTGGAATCACTATTAAACTAAATGCCATTGAGCTTAACTATACAGCTAAAGATGGTGAAACATACATTTTCCACCTTATCGACACACCGGGACACGTGGACTTTACTTATGAGGTCTCACGTTCTCTTGCTGCCTGTGAGGGTGCCATCTTGGTGGTGGATGCAGCTCAAGGGATTGAAGCTCAAACTCTTGCCAATGTTTACTTGGCCCTTGATAATGACTTGGAAATCTTACCAGTTATCAATAAAATTGACCTTCCAGCTGCAGATCCTGAACGTGTGCGTACAGAGGTTGAAGATGTCATCGGACTAGATGCTTCTGAAGCTGTGCTTGCATCAGCTAAGGCCGGTATTGGTATCGAAGAGATTCTCGAACAAATCGTTGAGAAAGTGCCTGCACCTCAAGGTGATGTTGAAGTCCCTCTCCAAGCCCTTATCTTTGACTCTGTTTACGATGCCTACCGTGGGGTTATCCTCCAAGTGCGTGTGGTTAACGGAATGGTTAAACCAGGCGATAAGATTCAAATGATGTCTAATGGCAAGACCTTTGATGTTACTGAGGTTGGTATTTTCACACCTAAAGCTGTTGGTCGTGATTACCTTGCGACAGGAGATGTTGGTTATATCGCAGCCTCAATTAAGACCGTTGCGGATACCCGTGTCGGTGATACCGTAACCCTTGCGGATAATCCAGCTGCTGAGCCACTCCATGGCTATAAGCAAATGAACCCAATGGTGTTTGCAGGTCTTTACCCAATTGAGTCAAATAAATATAACGACTTGCGTGAAGCCCTTGAAAAGCTCCAGTTGAACGATGCCAGTCTTCAATTTGAGCCTGAAACGTCTCAAGCCCTTGGTTTTGGTTTCCGTTGTGGTTTCTTGGGTCTTCTTCACATGGATGTTATCCAAGAACGTTTGGAACGTGAGTTTAACATCGACCTCATCATGACAGCGCCATCGGTAGTTTACCATGTTAATACTACTGACGGTGAGATGCTTGAAGTGTCTAACCCTTCAGAGTTCCCAGATCCTACACGTATTGATGCTATTGAAGAACCTTATGTTAAAGCTCAAATCATGGTTCCTCAAGAATATGTTGGTGCGGTTATGGAGTTGGCACAACGTAAACGTGGTGATTTTGAAACCATGGAATACATTGATGATAATCGTGTGAATGTTATCTATCAGATTCCACTTGCCGAAATCGTCTTTGATTTCTTTGATAAATTGAAATCATCTACACGTGGTTATGCAAGCTTTGACTATGAATTGTCAGAATACCGCCGTTCACAATTGGTGAAAATGGATATTCTCCTTAATGGTGACAAGGTCGATGCCCTTAGCTTCATCGTTCACAAGGAATTTGCCTACGAGCGTGGAAAACTTATCGTTGATAAGCTTAAGAAAATCATTCCACGTCAACAATTCGAAGTGCCTATCCAAGCGGCTATTGGTCAAAAAATCGTTGCCCGTACAGATATCAAAGCCCTTCGTAAAAACGTCTTGGCTAAGTGTTACGGTGGTGACGTTTCACGTAAACGTAAACTCCTCGAAAAACAAAAAGCCGGTAAGAAACGTATGAAAGCCATCGGTTCGGTTGAAGTCCCACAAGAAGCCTTCTTGTCAGTGCTTTCAATGGACGAAGATGAGAAATAAGAGTAATAGTCAGAATGTGATGTTCTGGCTATTTTTGTAAAAAAGTTATGATAAAGAAGATTTTAAAATTTCCCGTCTCGAAGCGTGGAAGGATTTATACTGCGACTTTACTGACACTTTTCTTTTTAGGAAATGCTTATGTCAAACATAAATTTCATGAAAAAGCTGTAGAAGAATTACAGACTGCTCTAAAAGCGGATAAGGTAACTGACAATGAGATTTTTGGTAGCCGCCATCAGTATGTTGCCATTAGTCAGGAAGAACCTACTTACTATAATTCTGAAGATAACGTAGCGACTGAGTTGATTGGTAGAAACCATTTTGTTCGCTATTACGATACCATGAGTAGTCTGCATCAAGCGCATATGGTAGTTTATGATGTTAGCAAAGATTTTAAAAAGAAAATTATTAATCTGACTCCATATTTGAAGAAAGTCAAGGATTTTAAGGAAATCAAAGAATTGACTGTGTTTTTAAGAACGATTGATGGTTATGATTATGTTTTTTTGACGAATTCTCGAAGCGATAAGCAATTCGCTTACAATTTGGATACGAACCAATTTTTAACTAGTAATTTACCAGATTATTCTTATAGTAAGGATGAATTGCTTTATTTTGGTGATAAGAGTTCTGCTCGTAATCAGATGAATGATAGCAATATGTGGGGTTATTTAAAGAGAGAAGGAAACTTAGATGAGCTTTTAAGGAAGTCACCAGCCCCAAAGGACAGCTATTTATCTGCTCAGCTAAACCTTATCATAGAAATTGATAATGTAGACATTTCCAAAGAGGAGAGTCAGATTAATCTATTTAATGAAAATCTTGAAGTTAAGCATATTTACGAAGAGGCTGTTAATCCAACAACAAAGAGTGATGCGTTAAAGAAATTTAAACTATTGACCCGTCAAGGCTAGGAGGGAGATTTTCCAGCTGGTCCAACTGAGCCAGTGAAAAGGAAAGGACCTGATAAACCAAGTGGACCAAAGAAAGTCCCAGAATTAAATGTTTTTCCTGATTCTATTTTTCCTGTTAAAACCTTAAGTTTCAGTGAGATTCTTAACAAAAAGGCTCAACAAGACTATCAGAAAGACTATCGAGCTTACGAAAAAGCACGTCAAAAAGTTCAAAAGGATTACGATAGGGAATATAATGCCTATAAAAAGCAATTAGCTCAATATGAGTCTTATAGAGATAGAGAGTACGAAAGACAATCACAAATCTATTTTTCTCCTGAAGAGCAAACAAATGATATTTTACATTGGTTAGGAACAAATGGTGAAAATGCGATTGTGGTTTCTGTGGAGGACAGTGCTGGTATTAAGAAAGACATTCATTCATTTGCTGATATAAAGGATTGGGTGGATAAACATGATTATGATTCCACTATTAAGTCAGACTTTAGAGACTACAAAGGGGGCGACTAAGTATTCTTGAATGTTTATGTGGCTTCTACAAACCCTACACAAGCATTTTTCTCGGCTTTAGGCTATAATAGACAAAAAGGAATGTTGGGAGGGCCACTATGGATATCACGAGTTTTATTCCTAGTCAGCGACAGGCTATTCTGGAACGTTTTCAGCAAGTGGAGGCCTTGGGATTAGGCGCAGTTCGTATTGAGTTGAAGGTTGCGAATCCTGTTGGCATCATCTATGAGTGCTACATTATGGCAGGGGAAAATTATTTTTCTGATCAAGCAGTGGTATCCTTCCGTATTCTTTACGAAAAGGATCTGGAACGCATTTCTTTGGATGTGGTAGATATCCCTGGTCGCTCAAGTTTGTCTAATTATCTCCAGTTATTAGAGATTTTTGAAGGCCTGCAAAATTATCTCAATCGAGAGTTTGCTAAGGTCAAAAATACATAAACATCTGATAGCAATCAGGTGTTTCTTTTTGTGCTAGAAGTTCAAAAATTCACAATCTTTTTTTCACAAGATTGTCTGAAAACTGTGCTATAATGATAACAGAATTGTGAAGTGATGAAAGTTTGTGAAAAAACGAGCAGACTTTGACACTTTGTGACTTATACTTGAAAGGAAAGTTGGCTCTATCATTTTAGGGCCAGAAGGACTGTGTTCATGTCAGAAGAAAAGCAATTGTATGGTGCGGATTTAGTGGTTGATAGTTTGATCAACCATGATGTTGATTATGTCTTTGGGATTCCAGGCGCAAAAATCGATAGAGTTTTTGATACTTTGGAAGATAAGGGACCTGAATTGATAGTTGCCCGTCATGAGCAAAATGCTGCTTTTATGGCTCAAGGTGTTGGACGTATTACAGGAAAACCTGGTGTAGTATTGGTAACATCTGGTCCAGGTGTCTCTAATTTGGCTACTGGTTTGGTAACAGCGACAGATGAAGGAGACCCTGTTCTTGCTATTGGTGGTCAGGTTAAGCGTGCAGATCTCTTGAAACGTGCCCACCAATCAATGAATAATGTTGCTATGCTTGAACCAATTACCAAGTATGCTGCTGAAGTACATGATGCTAACACCCTTTCTGAAACGGTAGCAAATGCCTATCGTCACGCTAAGTCAGGGAAACCAGGTGCAAGCTTTATTTCAATTCCTCAAGACGTGACCGATGCTCCGGTCAGTGTTAAGGCTATTAAGCCTATGACAGATCCAAAACTTGGTTCAGCATCTGTTTCTGATATTAACTATCTCGCACAAGCCATTAAAAATGCAGTGTTGCCAGTCTTTCTTTTGGGGAATGGTGCCTCATCAGAAGCCGTAACTTACTCTATTCGCCAGATTTTGAAACATGTTAAATTACCAGTTGTTGAAACTTTCCAAGGTGCTGGTATCGTGTCACGTGATCTTGAAGAAGATACTTTCTTTGGTCGTGTGGGGCTTTTCCGTAACCAACCGGGGGACATGTTGCTTAAGAAGTCTGACTTGATTATTGCCATTGGGTATGACCCAATCGAGTATGAAGCACGTAACTGGAATGCTGAGATTTCAGCCCGTATCATTGTAATTGATGTTGAACCTGCTGAGGTGGATACTTACTTCCAGCCAGAACGTGAATTGATTGGTAATGTTGAAGCAACTTTAGATTTGCTCTTGCCAGCTATTCAAGGTTATAAATTACCTGAAGGATCAGTTGAATACCTTAAAGGGTTGAAGAATAACGTTGTTGAGGATGTTAAGTTTGATCGCCGACCTGAAGAAGGAAAGGTACATCCGCTAGATTTGATTGAAGTTTTGCAAGACCAAACCAAAGATGACATGACAGTCACCGTTGACGTTGGTAGTCACTATATTTGGATGGCTCGCTATTTCAAATCTTATGAACCACGTCATTTGCTTTTCTCAAATGGGATGCAAACTTTAGGAGTTGCTCTTCCTTGGGCCATCTCTGCAGCTTTGGTTCGTCCTAAGACAAAAGTCATTTCTGTTTCTGGTGACGGTGGTTTCCTCTTCTCAGCGCAAGAATTGGAAACGGCAGTTCGTTTGAAATTGCCAATTGTTCATATTATCTGGAACGATGGCCATTACAATATGGTGGAATTCCAGGAAGAAATGAAGTACGGTCGTTCATCTGGGGTTGACTTTGGTCCTGTAGATTTTGTAAAATATGCTGAGAGCTTTGGAGCGAAAGGTTATCGTGCAACAAGTAAAGAAGAGTTTGCTAGCTTGCTTCAAGAAGCCTTGGCTCAAGCTGTAGATGGACCAGTCCTTATTGATGTTCCAATCGACTATAAAGATAATATTAAACTCGGCGAAACTATTTTGCCAGATGAATTTTACTAAAAAGAGGGTGTAGACATGTCTGAAGCCATAAAATTATTTCAATATAATACTTTGGGAGCCTTGATGGCTGGGCTTTATGGAGGTACTTTAACAGTTGGAGAATTGTTGGAGCATGGAGACTTGGGTCTCGGAACATTAGATTCTATCGATGGTGAGTTGATTGTTCTTGACGGTAAAGCCTATCAAGCCAAAGGATCTGAGGGTAAGGTCGAAGTGGTAGAAGTTTCTCCTGATGAAAAAGTACCTTATGCAGCAGTCGTACCTCACCAAGCTGAAGTTATCTTCCGTCAACGTTATGAAATGACTGATAAAGAACTTGAGGATCGTATTGAATCTTATTATGATGGGGTCAATCTTTTCCGTTCTATCAAAATCAAAGGTCATTTTAAGCATATGCACGTGCGCATGATTCCAAAATCAAATGCCGATATTAAGTTTGCGGATGTTGCCACACGCCAACCTGAGTACGAGGTAGATAATATTTCAGGTACTATCGTTGGTATTTGGACGCCAGAAATGTTCCACGGTGTGAGTGTTGCTGGGTATCACCTCCATTTTATTTCAGATGACTTGACATTTGGTGGTCACGTTATGGACTTTGTTATTGAAAATGGTATTATTGAAGTTGGACCAGTTGACCAACTCGACCAACGTTTCCCAGTTCAAGACCGTCAGTATCTTTTTGCTAAATTCAATGTCGATGAGATGCGTGAAGATATTACTAAGGCTGAATAAAATTTTTTAAGACATCAAAAATCATAGAAAGAACTTTCCTAGATAATTAGGGAAGTTTTTTTGTTTTTTAAGGTACTTCTATATCGAAGCAGCTGACAGATGTAACTATAATGATTACAATAATATCAGAAAGTTCGATATCGAACTAAAATCCAAAGAAAGATATGGTGTTTTATAATGGATTATTTGAAAGTGCTAGTCGAAGAGATTCATTCAGTTGTAGTGGCAACGGTTGATGAAACGGGACATCCGCATACAGCTGTTATGGACATGATGTGGGAGGACGGGAAAACAGTTTATTTTTTGACTGCCGATTTTAAATCCCTCTACAAACGGCTTAAGGAAGATGGACGTGTAGCAGTGACAGGGATGACTCAAGGTGCCGGAACTATGGATCGTAAATCTATTTCCCTAACCGGTCAGGTGGAATGGATTGGAAAAGAGCATTTAGAAGAGTTGTTAAAAGCCAATCCATACATGTATGAGATTTATCCGACGGAGGAGGGACGTAGTCACCTACAAGTCTTTCGTTTTAAAAATGCAGTAGGCAATTTTTATGATTTGACGCAATTGCCTCCCTATCAAGCAAGATTTGAAATTGAGGGATGATAAGATGACAAAGATTCAAGATGCAAAGAAAATTATTGAAGAAGCAGATAAAATTGTGATTGGAGCGGGAGCTGGCTTATCTGCAGCGGCTGGCTTAACCTACTCAGGCTCACGTTTTGAGGTTTTCTTTAAAGATTATATTGCTCGTTATGGCATGCAGGATATGTATTCTGCAGCATTTTATCCTTTTGAGACCGCTGAGGAGCGCTGGGGTTATTGGGCCAAGCATATCTATCATAATCGTTACCAGCCAGAGGGACTTTCGCTTTATAGAGATCTTTTCGACTTGGTTAAGAACAAGGATTATTTTGTGATTACGACCAATGTAGATGGGCAGTTTATGAAGACAGGATTTGCTCAGGAGCGTTTCTTTGAAGTGCAGGGCAACTACGGAGAATGGCAGTGTTCCGTTCCTTGTCGTCAGAAAGTTTTTGATAATGAAGGAGCTGTCATGGAGATGCTAAAAGAAATCAAGGACTTGAAAATTCCAACTGACTTGATACCGTATTGTCCTCATTGTGGGGCTCCAATGACCATGCATTTACGTGTAGACCAGGCTTTTGTCCAAGATGAGACTTGGGAGGCATCTTATGAATCTTATCTAGGATTTTTAGAAGGGATTGAAGATCAAAAGGTTGTCTTCTTAGAATTGGGTGTCGGATACAATACGCCGACCATTATTCGCTATCCTTTTGAGAAAATGACAGCAGTATTTCCAAAGGCTCATTTGATTCGCCTCAATCGTGATGATCTTGAAGGTTTTGCTGCTACAAAGGAAAAGACAATTTCTATAAACGATGATATGAGGGAGGTACTCCAACAATGGCTAACAGACTAGAATATTTGATTGATGTTTTAAAAAGCGAGCAAGGATTGACAGAACTAGAGATTCCTGAAAAGGTAGAGGAGCAAGAAGTGTTATATCGGGCTCTTCAAAATGTCCGCTATCCAGCACCGGTGACAGCCGACTTTCTCTACCAACAAGACCGTTATTTACAAGAAAAACTATTAGAAAAAGGAGTTGTAGACTTAAAAGACTTGACTCCGATTCGGCCCAATCTCTACCTGTGGCAAGGCGATATCACTCGTCTGGCGGTCGATGCCATTGTCAATGCGGCCAACAGTAAGCTTTTAAGCTGTTTTGTACCTAATCATTCTTGTATTGACAATGCCATTCACACAGCTACGGGGGTTGAACTACGTTTAGCCTGTCAGGAGCACATGCAGGAGCAAGGAGAGGATGAAGCTACGGGTCAGGCAAAGATGACCAAGGCCTTTAACCTACCTTCCCGCTATGTCCTTCACACAGTTGGGCCTATTATCTATGACGAAGTGACAGATTTGGAAAGACAACAGTTGGCCTCTTCGTACGAAGAGTGTTTGAACTTAGCTTATGAAAAAGGTCTGAGAAGCTTGGCCTTTTGTTGTATCTCAACAGGAGAATTTCGTTTTCCAAATGAAGAGGCAGCTAAGATTGCGATAGAGACGGTTCTACAGTTCCAGAAAGAACACCCTGATATGGTAGTTATATTCAATGTTTTTAAAGATATTGATTATACGATTTATCAAGCATTATTAAAAAAATAATGTTTCTATATAGAAGTAGTTGACGGATGTAACAGACAGTGATACAATAACTTTAATATTTCGATATCGAACAAAAAGGAGACATAATGGACAAGATGTTAGGGGGCTACCAAGCTCTACAGATTCGATTGTTAAACGGGCGTATTTTTCAAAAACTCTTGAGCAAAGAACCAGAAGCTCAATATAGAAGTGAACAAGGAAAAATTTTAACAGTGCTTTGGCAAAAAGAAGATGGTCGAGCAACTGCGACAGATATCGCCCTTGCTTCAGGACTAGCCAACAATACCTTGACTAGCATGATTAAGAAATTAGTTGACCAGGGCTTGGTTACGATTGAACAGAGTGACCAGGACAAGCGCAAGAAGTTTGTCGTTTTGACCGAACTTGGTTGGGCGCAAAAAGAAATTGGAGACCGTGTCAGCAAAGAACTAGGAGAGATTTTCTACCAAGGCTTTTCAAATCAAGAAATCCGAGAATTTGAAGCCTATCAAGAGCGTATTATCACAAATCTAAAAGCTAAAGAAAATGATATGTAGGGAAAGGAAGTAACAGTTATGATTGGAATAACAGGTGTAACAGGGAAATTAGGCTCTTATGTGGCTGATCTTGTCGATCAGCAAGGAATTTCTTCTATCCATCTGGCAAGAAGCCCAGAGCGTGCAAAAGTCTACGCGTCAGCGGAAATTCGTAAGATGGTGTATGACAATACTCCAGAGGTGGTTGAGGCCTTAAAGGGAATCGATGTCTTATTGATGGTCTCTGCTCGGGAAAATCCAGAGCGTGTTGAGGAACACAAGATTTTTTTAGATGCCGCAAAGCTTGCTGGAGTGCAGCATATTGTCTATACCTCCTTTTACGGAGCAGATGAAAAAGCAACCTTTACCTTGTCTCGAGATCATGCCCAGACGGAAGCCTATATCAAGAAGTTAGGATTCACCTATACATTTTTGAGAGATAATTTTTACTTGGACTTCTTTATTGATATTGCTCTTGAAAATGGAGAAATTCGTGGTCCGGCTGGCAGGGGCCTTGTGTCAGCTGTTGCCCGTAAGGACACATCTACGGTTGCCGCAGAAATTCTTTTAAATCCTAAGGAGTGGGAAAATCAAACCTTGAATTTGACAGGGCCAGAGGATCTTTCTATGCAAGATATCGTAGCGCTTCTCTCAAAGGAGACCGGTAAGGCCATCGCGTATGTAGATGAATCAGTAGAAGAAGCCTATGAGTCACGAAAAAAATGGCCAGCACAAACTTGGGAGTACGATGCCTGGGTCAGCACCTATACAGCTATCAAAGTTGGGGAACAAGCTGGGGTTTCAACAGATATCGAAAAAGTCCTAGGGCATCCAGCAAGTAGCTTATTGGATATTCTTAGAGACAGAAAACTTATTGAGGAAAAATATGATTGAATACAAACATGTAGCCTTGCGCTACACGGAAAAGGACATTTTAAAAGATGTCAATCTCCGCATTGAAAATGGAGAATTCATGGTGCTAGTGGGTCCTTCAGGATCTGGTAAGACCACCATGATCAAGATGATTAACCGTCTTTTGGAGCCGACAGATGGCAATATCTATATGGATGGAAAACGCATTAAGGACTATGATGAACGGGAGTTACGTCTCAGTACTGGCTATGTCCTTCAGGCTATTGCCCTATTTCCTAACTTGACCGTTGCCGAAAATATTGCTCTCATTCCTGAGATGAAGGGCTGGAGCAAGGAGCAAATCGCTTCTAAAACAGAGGAACTCTTGAACAAGGTTGGCCTGCCTGCTGCAGAGTATGCAAATCGCATGCCTAGTGAATTATCGGGTGGAGAGCAACAGCGGATTGGCATTGTGCGAGCTATCATTGGGGAACCAAAGATTCTATTGATGGACGAACCTTTTTCAGCCTTGGATGCCATCTCTCGCAAGCAGTTGCAAGAATTGACCAAGGCCTTACATAAAGAATTCGGCATGACGACCATCTTCGTAACACATGATACGGATGAGGCCTTAAAATTAGGGGATCGAATTGCAGTTTTGCAGGATGGAGAAATTCGTCAGGTCGCAGAACCTGAAACAATTTTAGAAGCGCCTGCGACAGACTTTGTAGCAAACTTGTTTGGAGGTAGCCTTCATGTCTAATTTGATTTCAACATTTCAAGAACGTTTTGGGGACTGGTTAACGGCCCTCGGACAGCACTTACAATTGTCTCTTTTGACCTTAATTATTGCAATTTTCCTCTCAATTCCTTTGGCCATTTATCTTAGCACGCGCGAACGTGCGAGTAACTGGGTCTTGCAACTCGCTGGTGTCTTTCAAACCATCCCTTCCATGGCCCTTCTGGGACTCTTTATCCCTATTATGGGAATTGGAACGCTTCCAGCTTTAACAGCTCTAGTCATTTATGCGATATTCCCAATTTTGCAAAATACTATTACAGGATTGCGTGGGCTTGACCCTAGTTTGGAAGAAGCTGGGATCGCCTTTGGGATGACCAAGTGGGAGCGACTCAAGAAGTTTGAAATTCCACTGGCTATGCCTGTGGTAATGTCAGGGGTAAGGACTTCTGCGGTAATGATTATAGGGACTGCGACCTTGGCAGCCTTGATTGGGGCTGGAGGACTTGGTTCCTTTATCCTTCTAGGTATTGATCGAAGAAATTATAGCTTGATTCTGATTGGGGCCATTTCCTCAGCACTTCTTGCTATTTTATTCAATATTGTTCTAAAATGGATGGAAAAGGCCAAGTTACGCACGATTTTTGCAGCTTTCGCTATTATGGTCCTTGGTTTGGGAGCAAGCTACGCACCAAGCATGATGCCTCAGAAAGAGAAAGAAAATCTAGTCATAGCTGGTAAATTGGGACCTGAGCCAGAAATTCTCATGAATATGTACAAGCTTCTCATTGAGGAAAATAGTGACATGACGGTGACGGTTAAGCCTAACTTTGGGAAGACAGATTTCCTTTATCAAGCGCTTAAAAAGGGTGATATCGATATCTATCCAGAATTTACAGGGACCATTACAAGCTCTCTCTTGCAGCCAGCTCCTAAAGTCAGCAACGACTCCAAAGAAGTTTTCGAGGTTGCGAGTGATGGGATAAAGAAACAAGATAATCTAGCTTTGCTCAAACCCATGGCTTATCAAAACACCTATGCGATTGCTGTTCCGAAAAGTATTGCTAAAGAGTATAATCTGAAGACGATTTCTGATCTCAAGAAAGTTCAGGACAAGCTTAAAGCTGGTTTCACGTTGGAATTTAACGACCGTGAAGACGGAAACAAAGGGCTTCAATCAGTTTATGGACTAAATCTTAATGTAGCTACCATGGAGCCGGCACTTCGCTATGAGGCAATCCAACAAGGCAATATCCAAATAACAGATGCTTATTCAACAGACCCAGAAATTGCTCAATATGATTTAGTTGTTCTAGAGGATGACCAACACCTCTTCCCACCTTACCAAGGAGCACCCCTCATGAAAGAAGCTCTTCTTAAGAAACATCCAGAATTGGAAGGCATTCTGAACAAGTTGGCCGGCAAAATCACAGAGAGCCAAATGAGTCAGATGAACTACCAAGTGGGAGTAGAAGGAAAACCTGCTGCTAAAGTCGCACGTGAGTTTTTGGTAAAACAAGGACTATTGAAGAAATGATTAAGCAAAAAGAAATACAAGAAACTCTTTTGCGACTCTGCAAGCACTATGGAGAACAAAATTGGTGGCAATCGGATAACAAGATTGAAGATTTGGTATCGACCATTCTGATCCAGCGAACAACAGAGAAGAATGCTAAGTTGGCTTTAGCTGGTCTAATGGATGTCATGACAGTAGAAGGTATTCTGGCTTTACCGCTAGAAGAGTTACAGGAACGTATTCGGCCTGCCGGATTTTTTAAGCAAAAGTCTCAAACGATTAGGGGACTTCTGATCTGGTTAAGAGAAGTTGGTGGTTTTGAGGTTCTTGCCAGGATTGAAACAGAAGATTTACGAAAGCAACTGTTGGGGTTAAAAGGGATTGGACCAGAGACTGCAGATGCACTTTTACTTTATCTTTTTGATCGTCTAGTTTTTATTTCGGATGAATATGCGAGAAGACTTTTTCGACGCTTAGGATTTGGAAACTTTGATACCTATAATGAAATGCATGCTGTTTATGGTAACGTATTGGAAGGCCTCACTCTCAAACAATGCCAAGAGATTCATGCTGTCATTGATGAACATGGGAAAGCTTTTCGCAAAAGTAAAGGTCAGTTAGATGAAAGTTGGTTACGATAAAAAAGAGTCTGGGACAGTAGTCCTTTGACTCCACAAAAGAAACGGATTTTGTACTAACCTAAAGTTAGACAATTTATTTAAGCAAAGGATTTAGTTCTGTATTGCACAGGACTAAGTCCTTTTAGTTTTATCTTAATGTGTTTGTTGTTGTAATAATTAATATAGTCTACAATAGCTTGTTCCAAATGCTCAATTGACTTAAACGTCTTCTCATAACCATAAAACATCTCAGTCTTCAGAATGCCAAAGAAGGATTCCATCATGCCGTTATCTGGACTATTGTATTTACATGATATAGATAACTGGAGTATAAGAGTCATCCAAAAGTATGTGCCTCCTTGTTCAATATTAAAAGATTGGTGAAATGAATAGTGAATATCTCTTTTTATTTTACTCAAAATCTGATTTTTGGATGGAAATACCAGATGATAAAGTAAATCATTTAAAAAATTAAAAAAAACAAACGCCCAAAATGACATTTGTCTTCGTTATGACATTCTATTTATTAGCTTAGATTGTATGTTACTCAACAGATTTTAGGGCTTCGAGCATATTGACTTTCTTAAGGTGTTGGTTCACAAAGATACCAAGACCTGTCAGAATGACAATGACGACAAGTGTTGGGATGGCATAGATGAGCCAGCTCAGACCTGGATTGAACATGATATTTTCAGGAGGGATAACCTCTACCATGTATTGATGCAATCCCAAACCAAGTCCGAATCCAACCAAGATACCAATGATAGAGAGATAAATGGTTTCTCGATAGATGTAGAGTGTCACTTCTTTGTCAAAGAAGCCTAGAACCTTAATGGTTGATAACTCACGGATACGTTCTGCCACATTGATATTTGTCAAATTAAAGAGAACAACTAAAGCAAGAAGAACAGAAATCCCAATCAATACTGCCATAACACGGCTAAGGGAGTTGACGATGGTCTTGATTTGTGCCTTTAGAGTAGTATTTTGAACAACCCCTTTGACACCATCAAGCTCCATAAATTGACTGGCTGTTTGCTCAACGTTTTTGTCTGAGTGATTCTTCAGTGTCAGAATAGTAGCATTTTGGCTCGCCTCTTTACCAAAAGCATTTCTGTAAGTAGTTTCATTCATAAAGATGAAGTGACCCATATACATTTCAGAAATACCAGCAACTTTGAGCTTGATATCCTTGTCTTGACTATTTTGAACGGTTAACTCATCTCCTACAGAAACGCCAGCTAAGTCTGCCAATTTCTCAGAAATAATAATCCCTTTGTCGGTCAATTCGAGTTTTTGACCAGTTTCACGATTATTGAGCTTGATGTAATGTTGTAGAGTTTCTTGACCCTTGTCTTTAACCACAAGGGTTGTGATATCTTGACGATCGTTATTATTTCCTGCCTCTTTCGAAAGCATTTCGTAATGAATAGAAAGATATTCCTTGACCTTGCTATCGTTAATTAATTTTTGGATGTTTTCCTTTTCCTGCCCATCCAGATAATCCTTGTTTGCGACAATCATATCATAGCGAATGATGTTAGGGAATTGGCGTGTGTTAAGGTCTCCAATAGAAGAACGAATACCGAGTCCAGCAAAGAGAAGTGCGATAGAACCGCAGACACCAAAAATTGTCATGAACATCCGTTGCTTGTAGCGGAAAATATTACGGGCAGTGACTTTTTGTGTAAAGCTCATCCGGTTCCAAAGTGGGGTGATGCGCTCCAGAAGAATCTTAGAACCAGATGTTGGAGGTTTTGGAAGAAGAAGTTGGGCTGGCTTTTCTCCTAATTCGCGCTTGGCTACCATGAAAGCAGGAAGAACTGTGGACAAAAGACCAAGCACAATAGCTAGAAGAGTCTTAAACGGATAAAAGTGTAACTCAATCGGTGCGAGGAGGATTCGCTCTTTATAACTATTGTATATGATAGTTGGAAGGAGAATGTGACCTGCAGCAACCCCAATAGCAGTACCAATCATACTTGTCACAAATCCATAAATAATAAATTTACGGATGATGTCCTTGTTTTGGTAACCGAGAGCTTTGAATGTCCCTGCCTTAATCCGTTCTTCTTCGACGAAGCGTCCCATTGTTACAAAGGTAACCAAGGCAGCAATAAAGTAGAGGATAACAGGGAAGATATTACTGAGGTTCTGAAAAACAGAAGCGTTGGTCTCATATGAAACGTACCCTTCTGACCAAGGAGCTTCACGACGTGTGTAGACATCGTAGCTTGGTTCAGTAATGCTATCGAGTTTTTCTTGAGCTTCCTTTATTTGCCCCTTCTTTTCAGCGATTTCATCTTGTGCTTGTGTCAATTGTCCCTGGACAAGAGGATTCTTATCCTGACCGCTCGCTTTTGCTTGTTCTAGTTTCTTGTTAAGCTCCGTTTCTGCTGTCTGAAGTTGACTTGTTTGTTGGTCAATCTCAGCCTGTGGATCAGCTTTTAATTCTTTCAAACGATTAGCAGGTTGATTTTTTACTAATTTTTCGAGTTCATCCTCGTGTTTGGAAACCTTGTCAGTGTAATCCTGGGTATAGGGGTTAGCAGTACTGACGTCTTTGTAAGCTAAGCGAGCAATCATGTAGACGTCGGAATCAAAACTAGATTCAGGAACTACCGCATAACCTTTGAGTTCCCCACTACCAGCTGTAGATGAACCGAGATCAACACTTGATAAGATTTCAGATGAATGAACAAAGCCAGTGATGGTAAAGGTGTGTTCTTTTAAGACATCCTTACCATTGTCACCCTCTTTTTCAGAAAACGAGATCTTGTCACCAATCTTATATTTGTCTTGATAGACTGAAGAAAGAGCAATTTCACCTTGCTTACTTGGAAGTTTTCCTTTTACAATCTCATAAGTTGAGATATCTTTTGGTTTTGAAAATAGTCGAAAGGCATCAGTGGAATCTTTCAGAACGACATCTTTAAAGTAACCGTACTCAATGTTTGCCTCTGATGAGACTTGATTTAAGAGGTCTTGATCCGACTGGTTAAGTCCATAGCTACCAGTAACTGTGAGGTCAGCTGTTTGGTGTTTAGTGAAATAGCTTGTTCCCGTGTGTTGCATATCGGGGGTTGTCACCTTTAGACCCACAAGAGCGAAAGAACCCAAGGCCATGAGTGAAGCAATAGAAACCACCCGTCCTTTAGAACTAGAGAAAGACTTTCTGAGATCTTTCCAATAAGTTTTACGATTCATGAGCAATCCTTTCTAGTACTCGAGAGTATCGATATCTTGAGGATTTGAATTGAGTTCGATACTTTGAACACGAGCATCGTGCATACGAATGACACGATCTGCAATCGGTGCAAGGGCACCGTTGTGAGTGACAATAATCACTGTAGCACCTTCCTTACGAGTCTTGTCTTGGAGAATCTTTAAGACCTGTTTTCCGGTATTGTAATCTAAGGCACCTGTCGGTTCATCACAGAGGAAAATCTTAGGATTTTTTGCTACGGCGCGAGCGATAGCTACCCGTTGTTGCTCCCCACCAGATAATTGTGCAGGAAAGTTGTTGATGCGTTTCCCAAGACCAACGTCAACTAGGGTTTGTTCAGCATCTTTAGCATCTGATACGATTTCAGAGGCCAATTCTACATTTTCTTTAGCTGTTAAATTAGATACTAAGTTATAGAATTGAAAAACAAAACCAACATCGTCTCTACGATAAGCCGTTAATTCTTTAGCGTTATAATTGGAGATGTCTTTCCCATCGATGATGACCTTTCCTTCATCATTGGTATCCATACCACCAAGAATATTGAGAACAGTTGATTTTCCTGCCCCAGAAGAACCGAGTATAATCACTAACTCCCCTTTTTCAATCTCGAATGTGATATCATTGTTTGCGATGATTTCTACATCACCTGTTTTATAACGTTTGTAACTATGTTTCATTTCAATATAAGCCATGTGTATTTGTCTCCTTTAAAAGTTATCAGTGCTAAAACAACAACCTGTTGAATGATTACGGAAGTTATTTTATGATTTTTTTAATACGAATGCTACAACACAAATCAACAATGTGTTGAAATAAGGATATGGAAGTTGTATTAATCAATGAAAATACTTGATGATAGTTGACAATTTCAAAAATCAAGATATACTTTAATCAACAATTTGTAGAAACAAGGGGTTCGTATGCAGCAGAGACAAACGACAACTAAGTCAGATATAAAAGAAGCCTTCATTCAGCTGTTAGCTACAAGAAGCTTAGAGGACATTACGATTAGTCAGTTAACCAAAAAAGCGGGTGTTAACCGCTCGACATTTTATCTGCACTACCTTGATAAACAGGATTTTTTAGAGCAGTTAAAGGAAGAAACCTTGACGACTGTTCGCATGATCTTAAGGAAAGAAACCTTTCATCCCAAAGAAGCGTTGGAATCCATCTTGTCTCATTTTCAAGAGAACAGTGCTTTTTTTGTTGAAATTGCAAAAAATCCAAGCTTTCGTTTTGCAGATAACATTCGTTCTTTTATTTTGGGTATGATTGAGTCAACGCCACGTTCTCGACCAGTCATTGTGGCAGCTTATCAAATGCCAGAGCGCTATGCTATTACCATGTATGTTTCTGGTTTGACAGGCCTTATCGTCGACTGGATTATCAATGGGACTCAAGAAAGCCCCCAACAATTGACCAAAATTATACTGGATTCTCCAGGAATGGAGTGGTTTAAGGGATAAGGTGGAGATGGACAAGAAATAATTTAATTTGATTTTTTACTAAATTTTCTACATTCACTTGTAGTTTTAAAACAAGGTTAACAATTTAAGGAGCTGTCTATGTCAATGAATCAATATACCATCCCACAATTTATCGTCGATGCTTTTACAGATACCGTTTTTAAAGGCAACCCAGCTGCTGTTTGTCTTTTGGATGAATGGTTGTCAGATAATACCTTACAGAATATTGCCAAAGAGAATAATCTTTCTGAGACAGCTTTTACGGTTAAAAATGATAATCACTACGAATTACGTTGGTTTACTCCCGGTGGAGAAATCGATTTGTGCGGCCATGCAACCTTGGCAACGGCTTTTGTTCTTTTTAGATTTTTTGAAAAGGATGCTGAAAGTCTAACTTTTGCAACACAGAGTGGGGAACTTTTAGTTACCAAAAAAGGTGAGTACTATGAGCTGAATTTTCCAGCATATTCCATGCAACAGGTTGCGGTCACAAGTGAGATGGAAGAAGCAATCGGGGTCCGTCCACTTGAAGCATGGCTTGGAAGAGATCTAGTTTGTATCTTGCCACATGAAAATGATGCCATCAATGCAAGTCCAGATTTTGATAAAGTAAAAGCTTTAGATGGGCTCCTCCTGAATATCACTGCAAAAGGAAGCGAGTATGATACTGTGACTCGAAGTTTTGCCCCAAAATTATCAGTCAAGGAAGATCCAGTCTGTGGCTCAGGACACTGTCATGTCATTCCTTTGTGGGCTAATAAGTTGGCACAAGCTGAATTTAGGGCTTACCAAGCCTCTGAAAGGAGTGGACTGCTCTTTTGTCGTCTAGCAGGAGATAGGATTTACCTTGCAGGTAAAGCTGCCCTTTATAGTCGTGGTGAAATTTATGTCATGGACTAAATTTCTGTCGATTACGAAAACGTAGAAGTATTAGTGACAGTAATGAAAACAAAATCTCAGTCGAAAGATGTCTAGCTCAGCTAGGCATTTTAAATTTCACAACATTTTTTAAAGAATTTTCAGAAAAGACTTGACAATTTTGAAAATAAGCGTATTATAAGACTATGAACTTTTAAAAATAGTAATTTTACTATATTAACTCATGTCGACTACGGATGGTATGGTAAAGTGACTATATGGTTCTAATAACTATTCTATAGAGCGTTGCGTCCGAAAGTCATTCCTGACACGGCTCTTTAAAAACAAAAGGAGAAGATTATGAAAACAGAACCGATTCATCGTACTAGTATGTGGAAATTTAAGTTAAGTGCTGCCACCATGACTTTGATTCCCGCTGCCGTGGGGATTAACTATGTTGCCAAAGCCTTGGCGGAGGGGTTAAAGTTACCCGTTTGGCTGGGGTCTTTGGGAACCTTTCTTGCCAGCATGTTGGCTGGGCCGGTTGCCGGTGCCATCAGTGGTTTCATCAACAACGTGATCTATGGGCTGACCTTATCGCCAATTTCAACCGTGTATGCGATTACCAGCATCGGAATTGGGATTGCTGTCGGAGTTTTGCACGCCAATGGGTGGTTCTCGTCAGCGCGACGAGTATTTGTTTCTGCTATTATTATTGCCTTCGTTTCAGCTGTCATTTCAACGCCACTCAACGTCATCTTTTGGGGTGGTCAGACCGGTATCGCTTGGGGTGACTCATTGTTTGCGGTAATGGTCGCCAATCATGCACCGGTGTGGCTGGCCTCATTTACCGATGAGTTTGTCTTGGATATTTTGGATAAAGTCTGCGTGGCCTACCTGGCATTCTTCATCTATCGTCAGCTGCCGAAGCGGATGGTGCACTTCTTTAGCGGTGATAAATGATGACTGATCAAACATTGATTTCTGGAGCGCCACGGGTCAAGCTCAAGTGGTACCAGGTGATCGATCCGATTACTAAGCTCTTGTTCATCTTGGACATGACGTTGTTGAGCTTTGCCAGTATGAATTTATTGCTTCAGGCCGGATTAATTCTTGTCGCAACACTGCTATTGTTATTTTCCAAATTGAGTTCTACCATCTTTAAGGCGCTGGGATTCAGCCTGTTTCTGATTTGCACCATGCTGATCATCCAGGGGTTATTTTACAGTCGGAATCAAACTGTGCTGTTTTCTGTGCTTGGGGTGTCGTTCTACAAAGAAGGCCTGATTTACGCCACCACTCTGGGTTGTCGAGTATTGGTGATTATTTTGACCAGTGGCTTTTTTATGGTGACCACGAGTATTTCAGAAAACGCGGCCTATTTGGAACTGTCCGGATTGTCTTATAAAACCGTCTACGTTCTGATGTCGGTGTGTTATATTTTACCGGAAATGATGCGAAATATGCGGAAAATCCAGCAGGCTCAAAAAGTTCGCGGAACCAATCCGCAAAAAACGTTGATTCAGAAATTAAAGTCAGTCCTGCCGGTTCTAATTCCATTGGTGATTAAGACCTTGGATCAATCGATGACGCGGTCGATTTCTCTCCAACTGAGAGGTTTTGATAATCTCAACCGGACTGTCAGAACCTCCCAGCGCGTGTATCGCCTGTCGCGGACGCTGCACATTGGTCTGACTGGATTGGCAATTTTATTGATTGGGTGGAAGATATGGACGAAGATAAACGGATTGTAATTGAAAATTTGACTACCCGTTATCCGGGTACTGAGCAACCACAACTGCGTCAGATTAACGCGGAGGTTCATACCGGCCAGGTGGTTGGGATTATCGGGAATAGCCACTCCGGCAAATCGACTTTGTGCCATGTGCTAGCAGGGGTCATTCCCAAAATTGTGTCTGCTGAGATTGAGGGCGACTGGCACATGTTTGGCCAGCGAGTGTCCGACAATTGGCCCGTTTATAATGCCATGAATGGAGTTGTACTGCAAAATCCAGCTGGCCAACTAAGCGGGTTGGCAGACACGGTTGCCGATGAAATCGCCTTTGACTTGATTAATCAGGGAATGGCTGAAGGACTGATTCAAAAACGGGTTGAAGAAGTTGCCACGCAAATGGGGCTGATTGAACAGTTGAATTTGCGTCCCGAGAGCCTTTCCGGTGGTCAGAGCCAGCGGTTGGCAATTGCCACGGCAATTGCGGCTAACCCGGCTGTTTTGATTATGGATGATCCGACCAGTCAGATGGATCCCCTTGGCCGCCGACAATTTTTCCAATGGCTGGCCCAAGTCAAAGCGACGACTGTCTTCATTGTCACCAGTGAAATTGACGATTTGTGCGAAGTCGCCGACGTTGTGTGGGTGCTGCACGAGGGTCAAATGGTAGCCCAGGGTAGGCCGGGTGAGGTGTTTAATCATTTGTCAGATGACTGGCAGATTCCAGCCCCGACAATCCAGCAACTTGCTCAAAAAATGGATTGGCACTTGGCTGATGGCCGGTATCCGGTGAATGATGCTGATCTGAAGGAGGTTCGTTATGCCCATAATTGAACTGAACAACCTGACGTTCACTTATCCGGAACGGTCCTTTAGCTTGGATGTTGAAGACAAACACTTCGCCGATCCAATGGTGGCGATTGTCGGCCAAAATGGTGCCGGCAAATCAACGCTCTTCAAATTGTTGACGGGCTTGCTGACACCACAAACCGGTGTGATTAAGATCGATGGAGAAAATTTTAATGATCTTAAACCAGTCGAAAAGTTACTGAAGGTTGGGATTACTTTTCAGAATCCTGACGATCAGCTTTTCAACCCGACCGTTCAACGAGAGGTGGAGTGGAGTGTCGCGCAGGTCATGGATGACCACGACACGATTACGAGGCGGGCTTTAGCGGCTCTAAAAAGAGTTGGCTTGGATGATAAAACAGCTGAAAGTCCATATGACCTGTCATTGTCGGAACGCAAGCTGTTGAGCGTTGCCACAGTTTTGGCAGTGGATCCGGCGATTTATTTATTTGATGAGCCGATGATGTCGCTTGATTGGGAAAGCCGGCGCAAGTTGACCGAAATTTTCCATCAGTTGGCTGATTCGGGCCACCAAGTTGTGACCATCACCCATGACATGGATTGGGTCGCCGCCGAGTTTGAGTCGGTGTATGTTATGGAACACGGGAAGTTTGGCTTCGCTGGCAGTCCACGGGAATTGTTCAGCGATCACGAACTTGTCCAGCGAGTGGGATTACTACCACCGCGGATTATGGACATAGCGGAGTCGCTGGGTGATTCACAGACATATTTATCGGTTAATGATTATTGCCAGAAAAATCGAGATGTATAGAAAAAGTCACCTCTGCGGGTTTTCCAGGTTGAAGGATTAACTTCAGCTTCTGGCAAGAACTCACATGGGTGACTTTTGTGTTTAATAACGTTTCATGATCATCGGGTGCTTCCTCAGATCACTTTAGCTCATTAGTTCTTGAAAAAATAAAATAACTATCAAATTTATTTTGATCAGGAGCAATTGATTGAAACACTTGATTAGTTGTATCTTCTTTGGCTAATATAGCGGTGTTTCCGATACCAGCACGAGAAGTAAATAAGACGGTTCCTACTGGTAAAATTCGAGCTTAACTCTTCTTTAGACCTAGTTCAGTAATAGTCTTTTTACTTTTACTAACATAACTTTGTTCTCCAATTTCAGCTGGTGCATACCAATCAATATCACCGTCCCAGTATTCAGGGTTCGATGTACTTTGTGTTCCACCACCAACAATATTAGATAATTCTCCTAACTTACGCTCTTCCCAAGCGTATCTACTTAAGGATAAAAAGTTTAACAAAAAGCCCCAATCACAAGACATTCCGTAACAGATAAGTTATATTATCAATATAAGTAGAAAGTACTTTTTTTTAAAATACAAAATTCAGAAAGAGAGGTGCAAACATGCGCAGCAAAGACAAAATCCTCGGCGTCCTATACGGCCAAGCCATCGGTGATGCAATAGGAATGCCATCGGAATTATGGCCAGTCGAGAATATTCGAGATCAATTTGGTGGAAAAATTACTACTTTTCTTGATGGCCCTGACAATAACGATATCGCCAAAAACTTTAAAAAAGGCCAATACACCGATGACACCAATCAGGCACTAGCTATATTGGACGGACTAATCGAAAACAACTGGCAACCCAATTCAGAGATCTTGGTGAAGCATATTATGGCATGGGCAGAATCAGTCGGTGCTTGGGAGAACAACATCCTTGGACCAAGTAGTAAGGCTGCATTGTCGGCCATCAAAGCCGGCCAAGACCCTCGCCCGATTACGGATCAGGCACTGACTAACGGTGCAGGAATGAGAATCTCACCAATTGGTGCTTTATTTGAGCCCAATCAACTTTCAAAACTTGTCCAAATGGTCTTTGATATTACAAAGATCACACATTCCAGCGATGTTTCAATCAGTGGAGCGTCAATGATTGCTGGAGCCGTTACGGCATCTATGGCCGATCAGAATTGGGACGACATAATCGATTTTGCCTTAAGAGCCAATGATGCTGGTTTCAAATTAGGTGCCCCCACATGGGCAGCCAAGACACATGATCGTTTGCAGTTAGGAATTGAGATTGCTCATAAATATAAGGATGATGACGGCAAATTTAGTCAGCATATTTACGACTTGATCGGCACAGGAACAATGATTTCTGAAAGCATCCCCGCTGCGGTTTCAATCGCTTATTATTGTCGCGATGTTCAAAAATGCGCCTTAATGTGCGCCAACCTTGGTGGTGATACTGACACCATTGGTGCGATGGCAACCGCAATTTGTGGCGCCAAGAATGGTCAATCTTCCATTCCTGTGGAGTGGGTTAACTTAATCGATCAGCAAAATCCCGAGCATGACTTCAATGAGTACGCGGATAAAATTTTACAGTTCCACATTAACCAAAAGGGGTGATATTCATGGATGACAATATTATCAAGATTCCAGATTCGGAGAAAACGTTGACTGCTGGCAAACTCTTTTACAACTGGTTCGCAGCCAATATCGGTATCATGGGCTTTGTGTTTGGTGCCATGATCGTCAGTTATCATTTATCATTTTTTCAAGCTATTATTGCGTCACTTGTTGGTGCGCTGTCCTTCGCGGTCCCTGGTTGGGTCGCAATGATTGGTCAAAAAGAAGGGGTCACAACTTTTAAATTGAGTCGGGCGGCCTATGGCACGCATGGCAATAAAATTCCTAATGCGATTGCCTGGTTTAACATGGTTGGCTGGCTTGCCGTTAATGTCATTACGGGAACATTGTTGTTGGTATCACTATTCAGTATTATCAATGTTGAAAAGTCTTCAGTTACCACAGCGGTCGCCCTGGTGATTTTTGGTGGGCTAGTTGTTCTATCCGGTTTGTTAAAAGAAGATACCCTCGCTAAAATACAAACCTGGTTGAGTTGGATATTTGGAATTTTAACTGTGCTGATTCTCGTGTTGTTCCTCTTAAAAGCCAAATGGCAGGAAGCTTTTAGTCTACCATCGGGAAGTTGGATTACTGGGGTCCTTCCTGCTGTGAGCATCGTTGCTGCCGGATCTGGTATTTCATGGTCGATGGCTGCTGCCGACTGGGGAGCCTATGTGACCAAAAAGACAAAGCCGTCTGCTACTTTTTGGAACACTACAATGGGCGGAGCCGTTCCTTTGTTTGTCTTAATGGCCGGAGGAGTAATGCTCAGTACGATTGAACCCTCATTGGCAACTACTGGTGATCCGTTTGGCGTCATGTATTCTGCTTTACCAACTTGGATCGGGCCAATTTATTTCTTAGTTGCAGCTGGCGGACTCATTCCGCAATGTATTATTTCTTTTCGATCTGCACGCATTAATTTGGCGACAATTGGAATTAACGTCACTCAACGAACCTCATTAATGATTCATGGGGCCATCGTTTTGGCAATTCCGATTTATGTATTGTTTATTTCTGGAAACTTTCTCAGTAATTTTGAGCTCTTCTTAAATTTCCTGGGCATTTGTCTAGCAAGTTGGGTGGCAATTTTCTTATGTGATAGTGTTATGTTCAGATCACAAAGTTATGATGTCGCTCTGCTTGAAAATGATTCAAAGACACATTTCAATTGGCGGGGAATTATTTCTTGGATCTTGGCTACAACTACTGGATTCTTGTTCACAAACAACGCAATTTGGAATGGGCCATTTGCTCATGGTATCTTTAGGAATAATAGTTTAGGAGTCTTTGTCTCCGCAATTATCGCGATTATTTGCATGTTGTTGTGGAAGGTTGCCGTTCCAAATAAGAAGGGGGCATAAATGAGTAAAACATTAGTGATTGGAGCGGCCTTTGTTGATGTGTTAATGGACGTTCCAAAGCTACCAACGACTGGTGAAGATATTAGTGGTCATCTACGGGCAAATATCGTAGGTGGATCAGCCTTTAATGTATATGGCGCGATTAAATATGCGGGGCAAGATGCTGATTTATTTGTGCCAGTTGGGGAAGGCCAATACGCGGACTTGGTATCGGAGGATATGGCTAAGATGGGTATTCGACCTCTTCTAAAAGTTAATGGTGCAGATAATGGCTGGGATATTTCATTTGTGGAGCCGGATGGTGAGAGGAGCTTTTTGACTGTTAACGGCATTGAACAGCTCTGGCAGCCTGATTGGTTCGAGAATATCGACATTTCTAATTATGATTCTTTTTATATTAGTGGTTATGAAATGGAAGATGATAAGGTTGCGGGAGTCATCCTGGATGCGTTGGATAAACGAAATTCTGATTCTCAGGTGTTATTTGATGCTTCACCAAGAATTGAGTATATTTCTCAAAAGACCCTTCAGAGATTGTATGACAATCACGTTATGATTCACTGCAATGAAGACGAAACTAGATATCTGTTTCCGGGAGTAAGCAGCTTGGAGATGAAGTGTCAGGAAATCTTTGTTAAAACTCACGCACCAATTGTTCTGACCTTAGGTGAAGAAGGGGCTTATCTTTATGCAGGGAAGCATCATTTTGAGATGGTCCGTTCGGCCAAAGTCAAGGTTGTTAATACGCTTGGAGCTGGTGATACGTTCTGCGGTGGTTTTCTGGCTGGTCTAAGTCAGAATATGAGCTTGCCAGAGGCCGTTCAGCAGGGCAATGAGCTGGCGGCTCTTGTTGTTGGTCAAGATAGTGGGACCTTGTTGAATAAGCAATAGAATAATAGATTCTGTTGCGAAGTTTGAAAATCAAACGCGCCCTCTCTGAACTCCAAATATCTTAGGCTGTTATTCCCATTAATACCTTGATTTCAGTGGCTCTTTTCTACCATTTGTCAAGTCTATCAAGGCTTTAAGTAAAAAAAGAGATAAGGGCTCTTTCGAACCATTGGTGTCTTATCTGGGAAACAAGTTGACTGGCCTTTTATCTGTAGTCAATTCCCCATATCTGCAGAAGTTTTTCACCTAAGACATACTTTAGCTAAGGTCAATAGGACTGAGTGGCTGAACTATTTTGATCACTTATTTGAATGGATAGGGAATGGTCAGCTAGTCCTACCAGAACCATCAGCTATATTTTCGATTGAAGACTATAAAAAAGCCTTGACAGCTCAAGAAGAACCAGGCCGTCAAGGAAAGATACTTTTTAAATTCTGACCCCCAAGGAGATTCTAATGACAAAAATCGATGGTTTTGCCCACGACTATTAGTGAGCATGGTAGTGCTTGGGGTTTAGTATACAATGCAAAAAGACCTAGATTGGAACTCTAGGCCTTTTTGTATTGTATTTATAGAAGTGAGCATCACATGTTATTGGAATAGGTATAGCCAAACATATAGCAAAAAAGTAATAATCAAGTCAATCACAAAACGAATTTGGTGGTGTGATTTGTTGAATTTTTGGTTATTTAGACCATTCAGGAGAGCGCCCCCGCAAATTGTCGAGCTAGCAAATAGCCATATATAAAATGCTAAGGTACGATTAACCATAACAAGGAGAAGGGCCGAGATACAAGTAATGGCACCAACAATAATAAATACGATTCCTAAGCTTTTTTTGCCTTTTAGAATAGCTGATAGTGCAGCAACAAGATGAAGCAGGACAAAAGCAAGGGCTAAGAATACTGTGATGATGCTAAAGATGAGATAAAGTGACATGGACGTTTCCTTTCTATGATATGATTGCCTGAGTGCTATTTTTTATGATTGATTTTATTAAGAATCATAAATGATACTACAAGATTTAAAACGATAACCAATAAGGTAAAAAGAGAGTATCCAAAGAGTTGGATGGGAATGTTAGGGTTGAGATAGTATAGAGAAAACCAACTCGTTAGAATGCCCGTTAATAATCCAGGCACATAATTTCGAAGGACAATTGTCTGAATCAGATGTCCGAAAACATGGTAGATATAAGCAATTACAATGGTTGTGTAAATAGTATAGTTGTTAAACCAGTAACTAAGAAAAAGTGATAAAAGTAGGATAAGAAATTGCTCCAAGACAATAGAGTTGAAAGCAAGAGGCGTGTAATAAGAAAGGATTCGATTATCTGGAAACTGTGCTGATAATTTTTTGACAAAGGATGGCATCCATATAATTTCTTCCAGTTCGTGAAGCATGAATAAGGCTGGAAAGAGAAAATAAAATTGAATAACGGACATTAAATGTCGTCCTTTCTAGATGAAATGCGATTCATTTAGAGTTAGCATTAAGTATCTCCAAATAAAACCGGATCACCTCTTGTTGGCTATAGGATTTGCCTTTTTTTAACCACCAGCTTAGGGTTTCGATGAAGTGGCTAACGACCAAGTGCTTGAGATAGGAGTGGGGAATTTTGGGGTGCGATTGAATGAGTTCCTCAGCTACCATTGGGTAGACGTCATGTTCCAGCTCCTTTCTTAGTTGCCGTATAAAATAATCGTTTTTAGAGAGCAAGAGACTGGTCACATGATCTTGATTTTTCTTGAAATGCTGAAAGATATGGGCCAGGTAGTCTTGTGGTGAGAGGTGTTCAGCACGCTCAAAGAGATGGTGAAAGAGCTTTTGACAGAGTTCATCTAGCAATAATTCCTTACTCTCGTAATGGCTGTAAAAGGTCGAGCGCCCCACATCGGCTAAGTCAATGATTTCTTGAACCGTTATGGTTTCATAGCCTTTTTGGTTGAGTAACTGTAAAAAAGCACTATAGATAGCTTTTCGAGTCTTAGTAATACGACGATCCTGAGCAGTCATATGGACAATTTGAACAAACTGTTCAGTAACGTACACACTAAACGGTTTGCCCCTATCCTTTCTGTTGTGAATGTTAGATAATGATAATGAACATGATGTTCATGAATCTATTATACCAGAGGATTTAGGATTATGAAGACAAAACATGCGGTCTGGGTAGCTTTTTTCTTGAATTTGAGTTATGCCATTGTTGAGTTTATTGCAGGAGGAATTTTTGGGTCCAGTGCGGTCCTTGCGGATTCGGTCCATGACTTGGGTGATGCGATTGCTATTGGGATCTCCGCCTTTTTGGAGAGTATTTCCAATCGTGAAGAAGACAGCCACTATACCTTGGGCTACAAGCGCTTTAGCCTTTTAGGGGCCATGGTAACGGCTGTGATTCTCATGACAGGCTCCGTTTTAGTTATTTTGGAAAATATAACGAAACTCTTTCATCCACAACCTGTCAACGATGAGGGCATTCTCTGGCTTGGAATCATTGCAGTCAGCATCAATGTGCTAGCGAGCCTCGTCATTCGCAAAGGGCAAACCAAGAATGAATCTATTCTCAGCCTGCATTTTCTAGAAGATACCTTGGGTTGGTTGGCTGTCATCCTAATGGCCATTGTTCTTCGATTTACCGACTGGTATATCCTGGATCCGCTCTTATCTCTTGCCATTTCCATCTTTATTCTGTCCAAAGCCATTCCACGTTTTTGGAGCACGCTCAGGATTTTCCTGGATGCCGTGCCAGAAGGAGTAGATATCCAGCAAGTGAAGAGTGATTTGGAGCAGTTGGACCATGTGGCTAGTATCAATCAGCTTAATCTCTGGACCATGGATGGTTTGGAAAAGAACGCCATTGTCCATGTTTGTCTAGAGCATGTCAACCACATGGAAGTCTGTAAAGAGTCTATCCGCACCTTGCTTAAAGACTGTGGCTTTCAAAACGTTACCATTGAGGTTGATGAAGACCTAGCGACCCACCGTGCCCACAAGCGCAATATAGAGGAGTGGGAAGTGGGTCAAAATCATAGACATGGTCACCATCATTAAGAAACGTTATTTAAACTCTTAGAGTTTGTCTCTAGGGTTTTTTTTGATACTTAGTTAACTAAAGTAAGCCTTTTCATGATAAAATAGAACAAACGTGGAACAAGGAGTAATTATGAGTAAAAGAGCTGTATTGATGATGACTTTTGGGTCCCCAGAAGAGATTACCTATGAAGGAGTAGCAGAATTTTTCACAAATATACGACGTGGAGTTCGTCCCGAACCACATGAAATTCAGACCTTATATGACCATTACCTACGAATCGGTGGAACGCCGCTCCAAAGGATAACAAAGAAAGAAGTTGACTTGGTTGCTTCCGCTCTTGGAGAACAAGTGTCGGTCTACTTTGCAAATAAATTTTCCCGACCTTTCATCATAGATGCGATTAAAGAGATGGAGAATGACGGAATTGAAGAGTGTTTGTGTTTGATCCTAGAGCCCCATTATTCATACTATTCTGTTATGGGCTATGAAAAATTTTTAGAAAGTAATCAAATTAAGTTCCAAATTATCAAGGATTGGTACCGGGAACCTTCTCTACTTCACTATTGGGCTGATGAGATCCAAAAGATTTTAGATCAGATTGGAGACGATAGCTATAAGGTGATTTTTTCAGCTCACAGTGTCCCAGTTTTGGCACTGGATTTTGGTGACCCCTATATCGACCAGATTTATGACAATAGTCGCTTGATTGCGGAGATTTTAGGGCTTGAAGAGGAGCAGTACACCAATACTTGGCAGAGTGAGAGTGATATTGGTATTCCTTGGATTAAGCCGGATGTCTTAGAATACCTTCGTAATGAGAAGGAGCATCCTGACCACTATATTTTTGTTCCGATTGCCTTTATTAGTGAGCATATTGAGGTTCTTTTTGACAATGATGTGGAATGTAAGGAGCTTTGCCAAGAGCTAGGTGTAGCCTATCACAGACCTCCTATGCCAAATAGCGATCCTCGTTTAATCAAGGCACTTCTTTCGACAATTCAGTCTCATATAGACGGTGACTATAGTGACTATCAACCTCAGCTGGAGACCTTTGATGAGTTAGAAGCTCCATCAAGTACGAGTCAGATTTTGGAAGAAGAGAATGATATCCAAATGCCAGATTTTGTGAAGAAGTTAATTGCCAAGAAAGGCCGCGAAAATGTCAAAATGCCCTATTTGATTAAGAAAATGCTAGAAAAGAAGTATGGGAAAAAATATGATTAGTTGCTATTGTTTGAAAGTGATTTGGATGGCTTGATTTGAGCCAGAGCTTAATTAAAAGTGTATACTAACAGTAACTAAAGAAATAGAGGTAGATATATGAAATCAGCAATTTATACTAAAGCTGATCAGGTTGGTCTGGCAGAAATTGACCGTCCGCAAATTGAGGCGCCAGATGATGCCATTATTCGTGTTGTCCGTACTTGCGTTTGTGGTTCCGACCTCTGGAGTTACCGTAATCCAGACATTGAAGAGGGGCACAGAAATAGTGGTCATGAGGCTATCGGAATCGTCGAAGAATCGGTGAGTCCATTACAACGGTTAAGCCAGGAGACTTTGTCATCGCGCCTTTCACACACGGTTGTGGAGAGTGTGATGCCTGTCGTGCCGGTTATGATGGGACTTGTGACCGCCATATCGGCAACAACTGGTCTGGTGGCGTCCAGGCTGAGTATATCCGTTTCCATTTTGCTAATTGGGCACTTGTGAAAATTCCAGGTCAACCTTCAGATTACAGCGAAGGCATGCTTAAGTCACTTTTGACTCTTGCTGATGTTATGCCGACCGGTTACCATGCGGCGCGTGTGGCTAATGTGCAAAAGGGTGACAAGGTTGTCGTTATCGGGGATGGGGCTGTTGGTCAATGTGCGGTTATCGCAGCTAAAATGCGTGGTGCATCGCAAATCGTCCTCATGAGTCGCCACGAAGACCGTCAACAGATGGCCTTGGAGTCAGGTGCGTCAGCTGTTGTGGCTGAGCGTGGTGAAGAAGGCATTGCCAAGGTCCGTGAAATCCTTGGAGGCGGAGCAGATGCAGCTCTCGAATGTGTCGGTACAGAAGCAGCCGTCGACCAAGCTCTCGGAGTCCTCCATAATGGAGGACGCATGGGATTTGTCGGCGTTCCTCATTACAATAACCGTGCCCTTGGTTCAACCTTTGCCCAAAATATTTCTGTGGCGGGTGGAGCAGCCTCAGTTACTACTTATGATAAACAAGTTTTGTTAAAAGCTGTTCTTGACGGTGATATCAATCCGGGTCGTGTCTTTACTTCAAGCTATAAACTGGAAGATATCGACCAAGCTTATAAGGCTATGGATGAACGTAAGACTATTAAGGCTATGATTGTACTTGACTAGGTCAGTTCTAGTTCTATCAAAGGTTTGGAGATGCAATAGTTGGTTGTATTTCTAAGCCTTTTTATGCTGTAAAGAAGACAATAGAATTTCTAAAACAAAAGATAAAAAAGCCTCTCGTAGGGATTACGAGGGCTGGGATAAGGTTTGATGCTTGCTTCGATAGAGGTGAGATTAATTTTCCATTTCATAAAGTTGCGCTTCAATTTCTTCTAGAAAGGCTTTCTCTGTAGCGGTTTGATCGTGTCTGTCTTTCCAGATAAGATAGAAACCTTCGTCACCTTGGTTAGTACAGGGGAGAAAAACCAGTTCAGGATGATCCACAATTCCGTCAAGACACAGAGCGATGCCAAGACCTGCTTGAACCAGACGACTTGCGGTATAGAGAAGATTATAAGTAGCAACTACCTTATAGTCATAGTTGGCAAAGGCTGATTTGTCAATGTCGGATTGATTAGAGACAATGAGCGGATAGCTCACAATTTCCTCTACTGTGACTTGTTCGAGATTTGTCAAGGGATGATTCTTAGGGACCAAAACACCCCACTGGTCTTTTCTAGGAAGTTGAATCATCTTGTATTTCGCTGGGACAGTATGTGTGAATATAAGTGCGAAATCAAGAGTTCCTTTGTCCAGCTTCTCATAAAGACTATCGGCGTTATCGTCGTAAAAGTTGAGACGTATTTGAGGGTAGATTTCTAGCAAACTGCGACAGGCATCCGCTACAAGATCGAAACTAGCTGTTTCAGCTGTACCTATATGAAGGTCTCCTCCAATCTCACCTTTTCGGGTCAGATTTTCCTCTGTTTTACTGACTAATTGTAAAATTTCTTGTGCCCGATTATAAAGATACTGACCATCTTCTGTTAGTGTCATCTCACGATTGGCTCGATGAAACAATGAAACACCTAATTCTTCTTCCAACTCTTTGAGCTGTCGAGATAGGGTTGGCTGGGTAATGAGCAAGCGTTCAGCAGCGCGAGTGATATTTTTCTCCTGAGCGATGGTGACAAAGTAATGTAAAATCCGAATATCCATAGCTCTAGTATAACACAGCATGCCTTTTAGGCATAGTAGTTATAGAAAATAGATATTGGGGTATATTACTCAGAAGAGCTATAATAGACTTATCAATAAAGAAAAGAGAAAAAAATGACTGAAACAATGAATTTCACACAAGAATGGGATAAGACTTTTAAACTCAGCGAAGAAGTCGAATATAAAAAGGTTACCTTTACCAATCACTTTGGCATCACTCTAGTAGCAGATCTTTATCAACCAAAAGGGGTGACTGGAAAACTACCAGCTCTCGCAGTGTCTGGTCCCTTTGGAGCGGTGAAGGAACAATCTTCTGGCCTTTATGCTCAGGAAATGGCGAAACGTAGCTATCTAGCGATTGCTTTTGATCCTTCTTATACGGGTGAATCAGGTGGTTTCCCACGTTATATCAACTCACCGGATGTGAATACAGAAGACTACCAAGCGGCTGTCGACTACCTAGCGACTCATGACCAGGTGGATGCTGAGCGTATTGGGATTATCGGTATCTGTGGTTGGGGCGGTATTGCCCTGAATGCAGCTGCCATTGATCCTCGTATCAAGGTGACTGTCGTATCAACCATGTATGACATGTCTCGTATTGCAGGAAATGGCTACTTTGATAATCAGGATAATGAAGAAGCTCGTTACCAAGCACGACTGGCACTCGCCAATCAACGGACCTTGGATGCCCGAACAGGTCAAATGCAACTAGCAGGTGGGGTGCCTGATGTTTTGCCAGAAGATGCTCCATACTTTGTGAAAGATTATTTTGATTATTACAAACAACCTCGTGGTTACCATGCGCGCAGTCTCAATTCTAACGATGGTTGGGCTGTTCAGAGCAATACAAGCTTTGCAAATACCCGTTTCCTCTATTACACAGATGAAATTCGAAATGCTGTACTCGTAATTCAAGGTGACAAAGCGCATTCCTATTACATGGGAAAAGATGCTTTTGAAAAACTCACAGGCGATAATAAAAAAATGATTCCGATTGAAGGGGCTAGTCACACAGACCTTTACGACCAGTTGGATGTGATTCCATTTGAAGAGATGGATCGCTTCATCAGGGAAAATATGTAAGATGAATGAGTTCGTAAACAGCTTTGCTAATTAAAGAGTTTAGGATCATCTAACTCCTACAAAAAGCCAATCAGAAAGGTATTTATGAAGAAAAAAACGTTACTTTTCAGTCTTTTAGCAATGCTTGCCCTTATTTGTGCAGGCAGTTGGTATTATATTCACCAAAACCTAGCGCAGGCCGTAAAAGTAGAAGCAAGAAAAACATATATCCAATCAAGCAGTCCGACCATCTTTTTTCATGGTTGGGGTTCGAGCAGTCGTGCAGAAAGACATATGGCTAATGCGGCTAAAAAAGCTGGCGTTACTCAGACTATTATCGAAGCTAAGGTAGCTGAGGATGGGACAGTCACTCTAAAAGGAACCATTCCTAAAGATGCTGTCAATCCGATTGTCCTAGTCAATTTTGACAATAATCGAGGAGCTAGCACTCAGGATCAGGGCAACTATGCCTACGCTGTTGTCAAAGCTCTCCAAGATACTTATGGAATTAAGGAGATGAATATGGTTGCTCACTCATACGGGAATGTGACCATCGTCTACTATATGCTCCAACATGGCAGTGATACGAGTCTACCTAAATTGGTCAAACAAGTGGATATTGCTGGTCACTTTAACGGAATCATCGGTATAGATGAACCGGAAAATATCACCCTAGATGACGAAGGAAAACCATCTAGCATGAGAGAGTCCTATCAAGAGCTCTTGTCTCTTGGAAATCACTACCCTCAAGGTCAGGTTGAAATTCTTAATATCTATGGCAATACAGGTAAAGGGAGTGATGAGCGCGTGACCAATTTGTCTAGTCAATCTTTGGGCTACCTGCTTAAAGCTCAAGTCAAATCCTACCAAGAAAAGGAAATCACAGTCCCTAACGGTCAACATAGTAAACTCCATGAAACAGCCTTGGTTGATAAGCCTTTGATTGCTTTCTTGTGGGGGAAGTGAATTGATAAGAATACAAAAATTTCTAGTAGAGGCTGTCTACTAGAAATTTTTTAATACAATGATTGGGTTGGCAGAGAAGTAAAAGAACGAATCCAATTTCATCTGACATTTCATGTAAAGAATGTTAAGATAAAGATAGCGGAATGAAAACGCTTACAATAAGTAATATTATACATATATTCAGAAAATAGATTTTGATATAATAATTCTTAAAACTTAGGAGGCAAAAGATGATAAACAAACATGAAATTCCTATTTTAGAATTTGACGACAATCCTCAGGCAGTGATTATGCCGACCCATGATGATTTAGGTTTGGACCTGCCGCCTAGGTGTGTTTACGGCTTTTTAGAGGAAGAAGTAGAACGCTATGCGATATCAGTTGGCGCTGAAAAAGTTGGCGAATTTGTCTCCGCCACCAAAACCGATCCTGTCTATGTGATGACTTACAACGGGAAGAAGATTTGCTTGGCTCAAGCCCCAGTTGGCTCAGCTGCAGCTGCACAATTTATGGATTGGCTAATTGGTTATGGCGTCGAGCAAATCATATCAACTGGAACTTGTGGCGTCTTGGTAGACATGCCAGAGAATGTTTTTTTGATTCCGACAAGAGCTTTGCGAGATGAAGGTGCAAGTTACCACTATGTTGCGCCATCACGCTATATAGACATGAATGAACAAGCTCTTGATGCTATTGAAAAAACGTTAAAGCAAAAGAAAATCCCTTATAAAGAGGTCATGACCTGGTCGACAGATGGCTTTTATAGGGAGACACCAGACAAGATTTCCTATCGTATTGAAGAGGGTTGTAGCGTTGTAGAGATGGAATGTGCAGCACTAGCAGCAGTTGCTCAACTTCGTGGAGCTATTTGGGGCTTACTTCTCTTTACGGCAGATTCCCTTGCGGATATTGACAATTACGATCAACGAGATTGGGGCTCAGAGGCTTTTGATAAGGCTTTGGAGCTTTGTCTAGATATCATTGTTCAGATGTAATTTTGATTCAATAGAAAAAAGAGCATGACTATATAATCGTGCCCTTTTCGTCTGTTAAATTATTATTTCAAAATATCGCAAAGTTCTTGGGTGGTATCAGCTATAAAATCAGGATTTTCTGCCAAAAGAGTTTCGTTTTTCCCAAATCCCCAGGTCACCGCTATTGTTTTGATGCCAACCGTTTTTCCACCAATCAAGTCAAACTTGGTATCACCAACAATGACGGACTGGTCTTTAGGTGCCTGATTTTCAGTGATGGCACGCAGCAAGACATCAGCCTTATGAAAGGCAGTAGGAGTGGATCCATAAATGCCATCAAAATATTCAGTAATTCCAAGGTGTTTGCACATCTCCAGAGCAATAGGTTCATTTTTTGAAGTTGTGATAAAGATTTTTTTGCTAGGATCTTGACTAAGTTGTTGAAGGATTTCTTTTATGCCATCATAGAGGTGAGCCTCCAATTGTCCTTTAGTCTCATAATAGTCACGATAAATTTTGACAGCTTGGGCTGCACCTTCTTCACTAACCTCTTCTTTAAAGGTTACTTCGAGAGGTGGTCCCATAAAGGTGCGAATTTTCTGATCACTAGGAACAGGAAGACCTAGTCTTTCAAAGGTTTGAACAAAACCATTGTGGATTCCCTCAGAACTATCAACTAGAGTACCATCAAGGTCGAAAAAAAAGTGTGTGAGTGTCATAGAATTCTCCAATATAGTGTCGTTGGTTTATTATAACATGATAGGTGGGAAATAATCAGATTAAAATAGCTAGGCGTATAAAATATAATCCTACCAAATCATAACCACCCGTCTAACGGGTGGT
>NZ_KV832482.1:0-36935 GCF_001837455.1 Streptococcus sp. HMSC068F04 | reverse complement strand
CAAAAACAACGTGTGGCCATTGCCCGTGCCCTCTCTGTTGATCCAGAAGCCATCCTATTTGACGAGCCAACTTCAGCCCTTGACCCAGAAATGGTAGGGGAAGTACTCAAGACTATGCAGGAGCTATCTGAAACTGGTTTGACCATGATTATCGTTACCCATGAAATGGAGTTCGCACGTGACGTTTCAGACCGTGTCATCTTTATGGATAAAGGAGTAATCGCTGAACAAGGTAGCCCAGAACAAATCTTTGAAAATCCTAAAGAAGAACGTACTAAGGAATTCCTCAAACGTTTCTTGGGTTAAAAATCATAACCACCCGTCTAACGGGTGGTTTGATCAAGGGCTATAAGCCCATATTACCAGCCAGCGCCTAAAGACGCTGGCTTTCACTTTGTTCAAGCCTTATTGCTTTTGACTCGTCACAAGCCTCTCAAAGAGGCATTCGCATTACTTACCATTATCCCTAAAGGGATTTTCATATTCTTTAACGCTTAATTTGTCCAAAGCGATATCATGCTTCTCTTGTTCCTGGATATATTTCTTAATTGTGGCTTCATTTAGTCCTACGTACTTACATAATATCCTTCTGCCCAAAAATGTCTGTTCCCAAATTTATATTTTAAATTGGCGTGTTTATCAAACATCATTAAGGCACTTTTACCTTTTAAATATCCCATAAAACTAGCTACTCATTCGTGGTGGTATACTTACTAGCATGTGAACATGATCTGGCATTAAGTGGCCTTCTATTATTTCAACGCCTTTATATTGGCATAGTCTATGAAAAATCTCTCCCAGACTACTCCTATATTGATTATAGATTATTTTTCGTCTATACTTAGGTGTAAATACAATGTGGTACTTACACATCCATTTTGTATGTGATAAACTGTGAGCTTTTTGCGCCATAGTCTTAACTCCTTTCGTTTTACAATTGGCTTGAACACCCATATTGTAACTCGTTTGGAGTGTTTTTGTTATGACGGTATAACCTTCGATGCGCACCCGCATAGCGGGTGGTTTATTTGTTTCGCACCTTCGGAGCGAAACGGACTTAAAGTCACAAAAAAAGAAAACCCAGAAAAAGTTTCTCTACTTTTCCTAGGTTTTTTCTTTTGCTTTTTAAACTCTTAGTAACCCATCATTCCTGGATCCATAGCTGGTGCTGCTGGAGCCTCTGGTTCAGGTTTGTTGGCAACGACTGCCTCGGTTGTCAAGATAAGACTTGCTACAGAAGCAGCATTTTGGAGGGCAGAACGTGTGACCTTAACAGGGTCGATAATTCCTGCTGCGACCATATCTACCCATTCACCGTTAGCAGCGTTAAAGCCTGTACCAACTGGGCTGTTCTTCAATTTATCGATGATAACTGAACCTTCATAACCAGCGTTATAAGCAATTTGGCGAACTGGCTCTTCCAAGGCACGGAGGACAATATTACGCCCTGTAGCGTCGTCACCTTCAAGATCAAGTTCAGCAACCTTAGCAATGACGTTAACAAGAGCTGTACCACCACCTGCTACGATACCTTCTTCAACAGCGGCACGAGTAGCGTTAAGGGCATCTTCGATACGAAGTTTCATTTCTTTAAGGGCTGTTTCAGTGGCCGCACCAACCTTAACAACTGCAACCCCACCTGACAATTTAGCCAAACGTTCTTGAAGTTTTTCACGGTCAAATTCAGATGTTGTTGTTTCCAATTGAGACTTGATGAGGTTAACACGGTTAGCAATCGCTTCTGTGCTTCCTGCACCTTCAACGATAACTGTGCTATCTTTATCCACAGTTACTTTCGAAGCTTGACCAAGTGCTGCCATAGTTGCGTCCTTAAGCTCAAGACCAAGATCCTCAGTAATGACAGTTGCTCCTGTCAATACGGCAATGTCTTCCAACATCGCTTTACGACGGTCACCAAAGCCAGGTGCCTTAACAGCAACAACATTGAAAGTTCCACGAATCTTGTTAAGAACAAGCGTAGGAAGAGCTTCACCATCCACGTCATCAGCAATAATCAAGAGTGGACGACTTGTCTTAAGCACTTCTTCCAAGAGTGGAAGAACATCCTGAATATTTGAAATTTTCTTGTCAGTCACAAGGATAAATGGATTATCAAGGTCAGCGACCATCTTTTCATTATCAGTAACCATGTACTGAGAAAGATAACCACGGTCAAACTGCATACCTTCAACCACTTCGAGTTCAGTCTCCATACCACGAGACTCCTCAATAGTGATAACACCATCATTACCAACACGTTCCATCGCTTCTGAAATGTATTCACCAACTTTTTCAGAACGTGATGAAACCGCTGCGACTTGGGCAATGGCTTCCTTATTAGCAACTGGTTGTGCAATAGCTTTAAGCTCTTCAACCGCTGTAGCTACAGCTGCTTCAATCCCACGACGGATACCGATTGGATTAGCACCAGCCGTTACATTTTTGAGACCTTCACGGACAATAGCCTGTGTCAAAACAGTGGCTGTCGTTGTTCCGTCACCGGCAATATCGTTCGTTTTTGAAGCCACTTCGCTGACGAGCTTAGCACCCATATTTTCAAAGTGATCTTCGAGTTCAATTTCTTTAGCAATTGTCACACCATCATTAGTGATAAGAGGTGAGCCAAAAGCTTTTTCCAAAACCACGTTACGACCTTTAGGACCAAGCGTTACCTTAACTGTATCAGCCAAAGTATCAACACCACGGACCATTGCTGCGCGTGCAGCTGATGAAAATTTAATATCTTTTGCCATAGTTACTCCTTCTTTATCTTACTTTATATCTGATTAGCATAGACCTAAGCTAGGACTGCTAAAATATCTGCTTCACGGATAATTGAAACGGAATCATCTCCGTCTTTAACATTGATACCTGCACCATTTTCAACAAGAACTTTATCGCCTGCTGCAACACTAGGTGCAATCAATTCACCAGTAAGAGTACGGATTCCTTCGCCTACTGCCAAAACCTCAGCAGTTTTTGTAGCTTCATGACTGGCTCCTGCCAATACAAAGCCACTAGCTGTTTTTTCTTCTGTTTCTTCAAAACGGACAACGATACGATCACCCAATGGTTTCAATGCCATACCAATTACCTCCAAATGTTATTTATTATTAGTAACGTGTGAAACGTTATTTTTAGCACTCATAAACCACGAGTGCTAATCCATATATTTATTTTAGCACTTGGTCAAAAATAGTCAAGAAAAAACTACCCAAAATCTGAACTTTGGACAGTTTCCTTTTTTGTTTATTAACCGAGTACCAAGGCATCGTCATTGAGGACTTGTCCACTATTTTTGTGGAAGAGGTCCATAAGTTCTGCAACTGTGAGGTTTTTCTTTTCCTCACCTCGCACATCGACGACGATTTTACCATGATAGAGCATGACTAGACGGTTCCCATATTCGATAGCATGTTCCATATTATGGGTAATCATAAGGGTTGTCAATTCTTGTTCTTCAACAATCTTACGTGTCAAATTCATGACCATATCACTTGTCTTAGGATCTAGTGCTGCTGTGTGTTCATCCAAAAGCAAGATTTTTGGACGCACTAAGGTTGCCATAGCAAGTGTCAAGGCCTGACGTTGTCCACCTGACAAGAAATTAGCATCAGTCTTCATACGATTCTCAAGACCAAGACCAAGATCTACCAAGGCTTCCTTGAAGACTTGACGTTCGCTTTCAGTGATAGACTTTTTAAAGAAGCTACGTTTCTTACCACGACGATAAGCAATCGCCATATTTTCTTCGATAGAAAGGTTTGTCGCTGTCCCCATTCGAGGATCTTGGAAAACACGACTAATGTCTTTAGAGCGCTCATCTACAGATGCTTTCTTAATAGATTGCCCCTCCAACAAGATATCCCCCTCATCAATGCTAAGAACACCAGCAATTGAATTCATCAAGGTTGATTTACCAGCACCATTTCCCCCAATAACAGAGATAAAATCTCCCTGCTCAATGTCGAGATCCAAACCACGAAGGACGTGATTTTCATTGACTGTGCCTTTTTCAAAGGTTTTGTGAATCTGTTGTAAACTAAGTAAAGCCATTACTTGTCACCTCCTAGAGTCAAGGATTTGTTAGGTCTAATTTTGAATTTTTGTCGTACTTCTGGCACATAAAGGATGATAGCAAGCAAGATGGCTGAAGCCAATTTCAACATTTGAGCATCAACGTTCATGGCAAGGATAATAACCAAGACCAAACGGTAGAGAACAGCACCTACGACAATTGACCAGAGGCGTTTGCCAAGTGGTAGATACTTGACGATAACTTCGGCTAAGATGATTGCAGCCAAGCCATTTACGATTGTACCAGTACCCATATTCATATCCGCATAGCCATTGTTTTGAGCTAGGAGGGCACCTGATAGGGCAATCAAACCATTAGAAATCATGTAGCCAAGTATCTTCATGCGGTCAACCTTGATACCATTGGCTTCACCCATGGCAAGGTTATCACCTGTTGCACGAAGAGCAAGTCCAACCTGTGTATTAAGGAGAACAACCAACATAAGTACTACCAGACTAACAAAAATCAGTCCTAATAGAATCACACCATTCAGCTTAGATAGACCAAGATTCATCACCATAGTCACCAGCGTGTTGTGTCCTGAAAGAGAGACATTGGCACTTCCAAGAACCAAAAGGTTAACTGAATAGAGCCCTGTTAAGGTAATGATCCCCGTTAAAAGTGCTGGTATCTTCATTTTCGTATGCATAAAGCCAGACACCGCTCCGGCAAGCATACCAGCAACAAAACCACCTAGAGTCGCAAAGATTGGGTTGATTCCACGGATAATCATGATAGTTGTCGTAGCAGCACCAAGTGGGAAGGCCCCCTCAGCTGTCAAATCAGCAAGGTCCAAAATACGGAAGGTAATGAAGACCCCAATAGCCATAATAGCCCAGAGAAGTCCCTGAGAGATGGCTGTTAGCACCACATTTGAAAATCCTTTTTTAGAAGACTTATTGACCTTAAGCTTAATGACACCCTTATCTTTTTTAGCAATTGGTTTGTCATCTTGCGTTGATGCTTTAGATTCCTCGTCACTAATGCTAGAAACATCAATGCCAAGTTCTTTAGCCATGTCATGGTTTACCACAACATTAAGTGTTTTAGGATACTCTGCATCGACATCCTTGACCTTCTCACCTCGGAGAACACGGCCTGCCAACTTACCTGTTTGACGTCCAAGCGCTTCATAGTTAGTTCCATAAGTGAACAGGACACCTTTTTCTACACTACCAGCGTCACTACCAACAACTGGAACCTTAGTCTCTTTAGAAAGATCTACCAAGGTATTAATAGCACTAACAATGGTATTGTCAGTTGGGATGAAGATGACTTCGGTCTGACTCATCAAGCTCTTGGCTGTATCTTGGATATCATTGGTTGATGAAATTCCTTTGATAACCGTTTCAATACCAGCTTCCTTGAAGTATTTCTTGGCTTCTTCAACCTGAACTTCTGAGTTACGCTCACTGGTCGTGTACATAATCCCAACTTTTTTAGTGTTTGGAAGGACTTTTTTCAACAACTCGACTTGTTTGTTGATTGGTGACATGTCGCTTGTCCCTGTCACATTTCCTCCAACATTGTCCATAGACTTAACCAATTTAGCTGAAACTGGATCTGTAACAGCTGTAAAGAGAATTGGCTTGTCCTTTGTCAAACTACTCAAAGACTGGGCTGCTGGGGTTGCGATAGCTAACATGACATCATTATCTTCAATAAGCGACTGAGAAATCGTCTGCAAGTTAGACTGATCTCCTTGTGCATTCTGATAATCGATTTTGATGTTCTTACCGTCGACGTAACCTTCCTCTTTGAGTTCTTCAATGAACCCTTTACGTGTCGCTGACAAGGAAGGATGTTCCACATATTGGAGCACACCGACGTGAACCAAATCTTTATTAGAAGCATTGGAACATGCTACCAAGAGGACAGCTGTAATAACAGCCATCATACTGACCAAGAATTTCTTCATCTTGTATACCTCTATTTTTTATTCTATCTATTTCCAATTTTCTTTCATCTTTTTTCCGAGACGATAGGGTCAAATGAAAATTAAAAATAGACCACGGTATGAAAAAAACCAGTTAGGACAGGCCCAACTGGTTTTATGCATCTTGACTAGCACAGGCTAGCTTATGTCACCGGTTAGACCTATTCATCTAATCGGCTAATCCATCACAAAATGCTTTAGCTTCATAGATACAAACTGACTGACGCTTGTATCCTGAAACACAAACGTCCTATCTAAAGAAACTAAAGTAATAAAAAGCTTTAAGATTTCCCAAATGGGTCGCTTTGTTAAGCATGTGATGCCTCCGTAGTTATGATAGTCTTAAGTTTACACTATTTAGACAATTCTGTCAAATTGGAATTTACTCTCTTTTCTCTCAATTTATCATTGTCACTACAAAAGAAAAATCTCTTCTTGCTCCTGCAAGAAAAGATTTTTTAGATTAAGCATTTTGTTCTGTTGTTAAGATAGCAAGTGTCTCAATCAAGTTATCGGCATTAACTTCAATAGTATCACCTGTTGCCTTGATTTTAACTTCGACAACACCTTCGCTGGCTTTTTTACCAACTGTCACACGGATCGGAAGTCCGATAAGGTCACTGTCAGAGAATTTAGAACCAACACGCTCATTACGATCATCTGTCAAGACATCATAGCCTTCAGCCATAAGAGCAGCTTCCAAACGTTCTGTCAAAGCATTGGCTTCCTCATCCTTAGTGTTAACTGTAATCAAGTGAACATCATATGGAGCCAATTCTTTAGGGAAGTTAATTCCCCATGCATAGCGGTATTGACCTTTTGGGGTCTTGTTAACAAAGAGACGTGCATGTTGTTCGATCACAGCTGACAAGATACGGCTTACACCGATGCCGTAACATCCCATGATAATTGGAACAGCACGGCCATTTTCATCAAGAACATTAGCACCCATACTTTCAGAGTAACGTGTACCAAGTTTAAAGATATGACCAATCTCGATACCACGCGCAAACTGAAGGACACCTTGACCATCTGGTGAAATCTCACCCTCTTTAACTTCACGAATATCCACGTATTCTGCCTTGAAGTCACGCTCTGGGTTAACCCCTGTCAAGTGGTAACCATCTTCATTGGCTCCAACAACCGCATTAGCCACGTCTTGAACCTTACGGTCCGCAACGATACGAACATTTTCAGGAAGGTTAACTGGACCAAGAGAACCGAAGTTAGCGCCAAAGACTTGACGTGCTTCATCTTCTGTAGCTGGTTCAAGGAAATCAGCAGCAAGGTAGTTTTTCAACTTCACATCGTTAACCTGATCATTACCGACAAGAAGGGCCACCACTGGTTCATCATCAGCAATGAAAAGCAAAGTCTTGATGGTTTGTTCTTCTGGAACATTCAAGAAAGCAGCAACTTCATCAATTGACTTGCAATTTGGCGTTTCAACTCGAGTCACTTCTTCTTGAGTCACAACCTTGGTCGCTGGTGTGTAGGCGTTTGTTGCCATCTCAAGGTTAGCTGCATAGCTTGACTCTGTAGAGTAAGCAATTGTGTCTTCACCAGATACCAACCATGATGTCAATTCTTTCTTGATTTCTTCCATGACATCTTCTGGAATCTCATCCAATGAAGCAATTGACTTGTCAAGAACTACCCAACGGTTGAGATCTGTACGCTCAGGAGTGACCGCCATGAATTCTTGAGAATCCTTACCACCCATGGCACCACCATCACCGATGATACCCTTAAATTCAAGGCCAGCACGTGTAAAGATAGCCTCATAAGCTTTACGGTAGTCTTCATAGGTTACATCCAAATCTTCATAGTTTTGGTGGAAACTATAAGCATCCTTCATGATAAATTCACGTGTACGAAGAAGACCGTTACGAGGACGTTTTTCATCACGGTATTTTGATTGGATTTGGTAGAGATTAAGTGGCAATTGTTTGTATGATTTAACCGCATCACGAACCAAGGCTGTAAACGTTTCTTCGTGAGTTGGACCGAGGATAAAGTCAGATTTATCACGGTTTTTAAGTTTATAAAGGTCTTCACCGTAAGTTTCATAACGGCCTGACTCACGCCACAAATCTGCTGTCAAAAGCGCTGGCGCCAACATTTCAACCGCACCAATTTTTTCAAACTCCTCACGCATGATGGTTTTGAATTTCTCGATAGCACGATTTGCCAATGGCATATAAGCATAAATACCAGCAGAAACCTGACGCACGTAACCCGCACGTACCATAAGGGCATGACTGATAACTTGAGCATCACTTGGCATTTCACGAAGTGTTGGAATCAACATTTTACTTTGTTTCATCATTTACATACTAAGGAGGCTGGCCCTTGGCTCAAGTCCCTTAGACTTCCTTTCGTTTCTTTGTTTCTAATTAAAAGAAAGCACGCATAATATCATTCCAAGTAACTGCAATCATAAGAACAACCATGATAGCAACACCTGCAAGTGTAATATAGCTTTCAATTTCTTGATTAAGTGGTTTACGACGAATGGCTTCAATAATATTCATAACAATTTTTCCACCGTCAAGGGCTGGAATTGGGATAAGATTGAAAATTCCCAAGTTAATTGAGAGCATCCCCATAAGGTTAAGAATGGAAATCAAGCCATTTTCTGAAGCCTGGGCAGACATCTGGAACATAGCAACCGGTCCACCAAGTTTATTCAAACTAAAGTTGGTGATAAGCCCCTTAAGTGCTACGAGAATTTTGAAGGCCCCTTCCCAAGCCATTTGGAAACCACCAAAAATCTTATCTTTAAGACTTGTTTTTAAAGCAGGAGAAACACCCAAAAAATAGCTACCTTGGTTCTCCTGAGGTTTAACAGAGATTGTTTCTTCCTGACCGTTACTTCTCTTAACTGTCACAGAAAGGCTGTCACCTTTGGAGAATTTTTGGGTATTCTCTGTCAATGCTTCCTTCAAGCTGTCCCAATCAGTAACCTTGTCCTTATTGATAGCCTCGATAGCATCACCATTTTTCAAGCCTGCCACCTGAGCAGCGCCTCCATCGGCTACCTGGATACGGTTGGTCGATGTATCTTGAACACCACCTTGAACAAAGGCTAAGATAATAAAGACAAGCACCCCAAGAATGAAGTTATTCATAGGACCAGCAAAGTTGGTAATTAAACGTCCCCAAATGCTTGCATTTTGATATTGGACATCCTTAGGAGCGATACGAAGTTCTGTACCATCCTCCTCAACGATAGTGGCATCATGATCAACCTCATAGGTCTTGGTCTCATCTAGGACTAGACCTGTAATGGTTAACTTATCCTCCAAATCATAGGCAGTGACGTTCATAGGCAAAGCCGTCTGGTCAACCTGGCGATCCGAAAGGTTGATACGTCTTACCTTACCATCTGATCCAATCGTTAGACTGGCAGGGCTACCTGTTTTAATCTCAGTTGTATCTTCACCCCAACCAGCCATACGGACATAACCACCCAAAGGGAGGATACGGATAGTATAAACGGTACCATCCTTACCTGTATGTGCAAAAATTTTCGGTCCCATACCAATGGCAAATTCACGAACCAAAATTCCTGAGCGTTTGGCAAAAAAGAAATGACCAAACTCATGGAAGACGACAATCACACAGAAAATCAGTAAAAAGGTAATAATAGCTTTCATCTAGACACCTCCACTCTTAAAAAAGTCCTAGGAAGTGCATGATTGGGAAAACGAAGATCCAGCTATCGCAACGGTCCAAAATACCACCATGCCCAGGAATAAGATTGCCTGAGTCTTTAACGCCAAAGTGACGTTTAATAGCTGATTCAACCAAATCACCAAATTGACCAAAGATACTAAAGAGAATCGTACAGATAAGCAACCAGAAGAAGTTATGAGGGGCATAAACGCCGTGGTTAATCAAACCAAAGATAAGAGCCACAATGATTGCGGACAAGATACCACCGACACTACCCTCAATAGTCTTATTTGGCGATACTTTTGGCAATAGCTTATTCTGACCAAATTGACGACCAAAAAGGTAAGCTCCAATATCTGTTGCCCAAATAATAAAAAGAGCAAAGAGAACTTTTTCCCAACTATCCAAACGTGCCGCAATGAGATTTTGGAAACCAAAACCAACATAAAAGGCAGATGCAATTGGATAAGCTGCATCATCAAAAGAATAATGGTCGCTATTAAGGACAGTCCCCGCTAGAATCAAAAATGAAATAACAGCGAAACCTGTCACACTAGCATTTGTTGGAAGACTGATAAAATACTGATCAATCGGCACAGCCAAGATAAAAGCTGCCACCATTGATAAAATACCCTCGATAGAGAAAATCTCCAAGTGCTTCATGCGAAGCATCTCAGACACTCCAACCATGGCCATAGCTCCAACCAAAAGTTGGAAAGGAAGACCACCGATAAAGAGCAATGGGAGGAAAATGGCTGCTGCCACACCCCCACCAATTAAACGTTCTTGCATGAGAGGTCCTTTCTAGACACCACCGAAGCGACGGTGACGTTTATTGTAGTCAGAGATGGCTTGACGTAGCCCTTGCTGGTCAAAGTCTGGCCAGAAAACATCTGTGAAGTAAAACTCACTATAGGCAGATTGCCAAGGCAAGAAGTTACTTAGACGAAGCTCGCCACTCGTACGGATAATCAAATCTGGATCACGGTAGAGGTAAGGCAATTTATCTGTCATCAAATGCTTAGCAATGAGATCTTCATCAATAGCTTCAGGACTGAGTTTGCCTGCTTCAACCTCTTTAGCAATCGCTTGAACTGCAGATACAATCTCCGCACGACCACCATAGTTCAGTGCAAAGTTGAGAACCAAACCGGAATTATGTTTTGTCTGCTCAACTGCCTTTTCAAGAGCATCTAAGGTTTCCTTAGGCAGACGACTGTTATCTCCGATTGTCAAAATACGAACATTGTTTTTGTCTAATTCTGGTACATATTTGTTAAAGAATTCAACTGGCAAATTCATGATGAATTTCACTTCATCTTGTGGGCGTGACCAGTTTTCAGTTGAGAAGGCATATACTGTCAATACCTTAACTCCAAGTTGTGACGCTTCGATAGTTACCTTTTGCAAGGCGTCCATCCCAGCCTTATGCCCCATCACACGTGGTTTTAGACGTTTTTTAGCCCAACGGCCATTTCCATCCATAATAATACCGATATGGTTGGGAATATTGTCTAGAACCTCTTGATGAGATTTTTTTCTAAATTTAAACATGGAATATCCTCTAAATATAGTTTACCCTTTATTTTACCACATTTTCAGGGGTTCTGAACAGCTTTTAATACCGATAAGATTAGAAAACGCAAAAAGACCAGGATTTAACCTAGTCTCAAATACACATCTTAGTTTTCATCAGCAGACTCAATTGCTGAATCTTCTTCGATAATTGTCTTTTTAGTTGTTTCTGCTGTTTCTGTAGTTGGTGCTGGTGTGATCACTTTCATGATTGAACGACTCAAATCAAAGGTCAAGAAGACACCTTCTGCATCCAAAACGATACGGTTATTCTCTTTGTCAATCTCATCAACAATGGCAATCAAACCACCGATTGTTTCAACTTCAGCACCCTTAGCAAGACCTGCAAAACGATCTTCCTGTGCCTTTGCTTGGCGACGACGGCTGAAAGCCACATAAGCAACAATTGCAACCACATAAATGGCCAAAACTAGCATCATATTCATATTTCGTATTCCTCCAATAATTCACTTGGCTACTACTATATCAGATTAAGTCAGGACAAGCAAGACAAATCCTTAGACAGACCACATAAAAACACTTTCCATCGTAAGGAAAGTGTTGAATGAGATTACATATCTGCTACGTTGTGATATACCTTTTGAACATCATCGTCTGCTTCAAGCGCATCAATAAGTCCTTCGAAAACTTCAAGGTCTTCACCTTCAAGAGTAACCTCAGTTTGTGGAATCATTTCAAGTTCAGTCACTTGGAACTCTTCTTGTCCGTTAGCACGGAGAGCTTCCAAAGCTTTGTGAAGATCTGTTGGCTCAGTGTAAACAGTGATAGTACCATCTTCTGCTTCTACATCTTCAACTTCTACATCTGCTTCAAGCAATTGTTCAAAGATTGCGTCTGCATCTTCACCTGCAAAAACGATAACACCTTTTTTATCAAACATGTATGAAACAGAACCTGAAGCACCCATGTTACCACCGTTTTTACCAAAGGCAGTACGTACGTTAGCAGCTGTACGGTTAACGTTTGAAGTCAAAGTATCTACGATAATCATAGAACCATTTGGTCCAAACCCTTCATAACGTCCTTCAACGAAAGTTTCATCAGTGTTACCTTTAGCCTTATCAATGGCCTTATCAATAACGTGTTTTGGCACTTGCGCTTGTTTAGCACGCTCCAAAACGAATTTCAAAGCTGAGTTTGATTCTGGATCTGGTTCACCTTGTTTAGCAGCCACATAAATTTCGACACCAAACTTAGCATAAACCTTAGAGTTTGCACCATCTTTAGCAGTTTTCTTAGCAACGATATTAGCCCATTTACGTCCCATGGGATTCACCTCTTCTAAGAGATTTGTATCTCTGATTTGTTTTTTCTTTTTTGAAAATAGCAGAACTTGCTAAATTCACAATCCCTTACATTATAGCACTTTGACTGCCGTTAGTAAAATTGAAATAAATCCTAAGCATTTATCATATGAAACATTTACTCATTGGCCTCTCCCAAACGAATAATCTTATCAAAATATGGTTCATTTTCCTTTATAAGATGGTGGGTAACCGTGATATAAGTGATATTGGGATCGCTTAATAATAGGTGCTCAATACGAGTAGCATTATTATGGTCAAGATTTGCAGTAGCTTCATCAAAAATCACAACAGAACATCCTTTTAAAAATGCTCTTATCAGGCCTATTCTTTGTTTTTGGCCCTCCGAAAAGCTACCGTCACTTACTTGCTCATCTATACGACTTAAGAAAGATAAAAGATTAACTCTTTCAAGAACTTCCTTGATGTGCGTATCAGTAATAGCTTCATTCCAAAGGGTTAGATTATTCCTCAAGGTATCATTATAGATATGAGTTTGACTCCCAACATAGGCACATTCAGACACGATTGAGTTCTCATCAATCTCTTTTGACTCCAATTTTCCAAACAAGATTTTTCCCTCGTAATCTTTAAGATTGCCTAGGAATATATTAAGCAGGGTTGACTTCCCACTACCTGAGCATCCAGTAATAGCATACTTGCCTCCTTTTTTAAAGGTTTGAGTGAATCCCTCAAAAATAGCCTTCTCTCCAAAATGATAACTTACATTCTCAAAGCGAACATCCTGAATAGTCGCTATGCAAGTCTTTGGACCCTCTGGAAAATCGTGAAATTTTCTTAAGATAGGATCGACAGACTTAATGGTCACTTGCAGCTGATTAATAGTGGATAGAGAGTTAAAAATATTACCTGATATCTGTCCTACCGAGGCAATGGTTCCAACAGTAATATTTCCAAAAATAATTAACAAACCAGTTAGAAGAAGTATCAACATCTGGGCGATAACTGAAAATAAAGCCATCAGCGTCTCAGTGCTAGTCTTTCTTTTTGTAAAAATAATTTTTTGTACAATATATTTCTCAACAATGGACCTCACTTGTCTAAGAAATATCTGTTTACGACTAGCGTAATAAACATCCGCATATCCATATAACTGATCGCTTATTCCAGAAACAAGCTCCTCATTCGCTTTGGAAAATATCTCCATTGATTTCTGCATTTTATTGGTAAATGGTTTGGGAAGATAAGTCAGACACAAAGTTAAAAAAATGGCTAGCAGAACAATCCTTACATCATAACTTAATAAGGCGATAATTGAAAACAAAGTGGTGAATACTGTTGAACAAAGGATATAAATACTTGTAAAGCCATTTGATTCTATCAATTGGATATCATTATTTAATACTGAGAGATGCTCTCCAATATCACTCTTTCTAAATTCACTAAAAGAATGGTGAATAATTTTACTAAGATAAGACTGACGAATAGACAAAGTCATTTTTTGGATTAATTTTGTTTGATGTACTGCAATAATATAATTCAAAACTAAATAAATAATGTAAAGACCTACCTCTAGACCTAACAGAGCTAAAAAAGATTGGATTCGCTTAGATACCAGCTGATTCGTCATTAAAGCTAAGGTTACCGAGGCACTCACAAAAATAGCAGCATTCAGTGCTAACAGTAAGATATGAACTAAATTGTCATACTTGTATTTAAGAATATAGGTTCTCATAGATTTCCTCACAATCTAAATCACCTTGGTATATAATCAGTTGGATAAATTGAAGACATTGGAATACTATATATCCATTGAAAATTAAAAACCATAGTGATGTCGTACTATGGTCTTAGTTTATTCTATTTTTTAACTCACTCTATAAAATTGTCATATAGTAGAATTTAGCAACTCTTGATACTCTAATTCCTTAGCAAGCAATAACTTTTCCGCACCTAAAGTCCTAAGAGTTTCTAAACACCCCTCAATTAGATTTCTCCCTTCAGCAACTTCGCCCGACTTTATCAAGTAAGACCCCATCACAAATATCAACTCATGTCTTTCATATAATAAGACCTCAGGAATTCCACTATCATTGACTAAATCTAAATAGTATTTCGCTGAATCTAGTTCATCACGTCGTAAAAATTCATAAGCTGCATTAATAAGAAGACTAATTCGGATTCTTTGATTTGAGTCGCTATTTCCAAAAAGTCTAGTTCTATACACAATCTCCTTGGTCAAAACATTAAGTGTCTGGGTGGAAATAAACGACATACTATTTCCTAGTATGATCAACTCTCTTTTTCCCCATTGTTCAATACTAAAAAGATAGTCTGTTAATTCCCTTACCTTATTTTCATCAACCTCTTTATTTGAAACACTTGCCAAAAAAGATTCTAGCATAATACTGTTATAGAGAAATGATTTGTCTTGTGTGAGCTCAAATTTATGACGCTCTTCTCCAGCGTACTTCTGTAACGATAAACTATCGTTTTGATAATAAGCCTTACTAGCACTTTCTAATAACTTTTCAGTATGAGTTGGATTATCTTGAGATAAAATACCATAGAACTCTTCAATACTAACATCCAATTTATCTAACAAAAGAAAAAATCTAGATAATGAGATATCAGATTCTCCACGTTCAAATTTTGATAGGAAAGATACTGATAAATAATCACTAGCAAGTTCTTTCAATGTCAAATTCTTTGATAAACGAATTTTTTTCAACAAAGCACCCATTTCCACAGGTTCAATCATGATTCATCCTCCTATACTTGAACTTATTATAGCAACAATCATTTCTAAATTAAAGAGCCACAAAACTCAACTAGCTAGTCCAAAATATTTAAAATAAAAATTCGTAAATTAACCTACAAGAAATCATTAATGGAGGGTTTAGCCTACAAATGGATAAAAAAAGACCAGCCAAAGCTGATCTTATCTGAGAATTACAAGCGAGCGTTAAGTTCTGCTCCAAGTTCTTCAAATCCTGGTTTACCAAGAAGGGCGAACATGTTTTTCTTGTATGCTTCTACACCTGGTTGGTCGAATGGGTTGATAGCATTCAAGTAACCTGAAAGGGCGATAGCAATTTCAAAGAAGTAGATGATGTAACCCAATGTAAAGGCATCTTGTTCAGGAAGAGTGATGAACATGTTTGGCACATCACCATCTGTGTGAGCAAGAAGAACACCGTCTGTTGCTTTTTTGTTAACAAAGTCAACATCTTTACCTTGGAGGTAACCAAGTCCATCAAGATCTTCTTCCAATTCAGGGATAATCACGTTCTTACGTGGTTTTTCCACACGAACAACTGTCTCAAAGAGGTTACGTGTACCTTCTTGGATAAATTGTCCAAGAGAGTGCAAGTCTGTTGAGAAGTTTGCTGATGTTGGGTAGATACCTCTTTGGTCTTTACCTTCAGATTCACCAGCCAATTGTTTCCACCATTCTGAGAAGTATTGAAGTGATGGTTCGTAGTTAGCCAAGATTTCAGTTGTGTAACCTTTACGGTAAAGGATGTTACGAAGTGCAGCGTATTGGTAAGCTTCGTTTTCAGAGATTTTAGATGAAGAATACTCTTTACGTGCAGCGTTAGCACCTTCCATAAGGGCTTTGATATCAGCACCTGAAGCTGCGATTGGCAAGAGACCTACAGCTGTCAATACTGAGAAACGTCCACCGATGTCATCTGGAACAACGAAAGTTTCCCAACCGTTAGCATCTGCTTCAACTTTAACTGCACCTTTTTGGCGGTCAGTTGTTGCGTAGATACGTTTGTTTGCTTCTTCTTGACCGTATTTCTTAACAAGGAGTTCCTTGAAAACACGGAAAGCGATAGCTGGTTCAGTTGTTGTACCTGATTTAGAGATAACGTTAACTGAGAAGTCTTTATCTTCAACATACTCAAGCAAGTCTGCAAGATAAGTTGATGAAATTGAGTTACCAGCGTAAACGATTTGTGGTGCTTTGCGTTCTTCTTTTGTTTGAAGGTTAGCAAAGTGATGATTCAAGAAGTCAATGGCTGCTTTGGCACCAAGGTAAGAACCACCGATACCGATAACAACCAAAACATCGCTTTCTTCTTTGATTTTTTCAGCAGCTTTTAAGATACGATCAAATTCTTCACGATCGTAGTTTTCTGGAAGGTCACGCCATCCAAGGAAGTCTGCCCCTGGGCCAGTTCCTTTGCGAATCATTTCGTCTGCTACTGTTACTTGTGCTTGAAGGTTGTCCACTTCGTGTGGTGCTACAAATTTATCCAAAACTTTTGAATAATCAAATGTAATATGAGCCATTAGTCTCTCCTTATAAAAATTCAATTATAGCTTCTAGTTTACTCTTTTATTTGTCTTTTGACAATGTTTTTTACCCTTATTAGGTCATAATAGGATACAGTTTCTACTTAAATGTTAATTCTGCTTCAAGACCGTAATGGTCACTTACCAAAGGTTGATTATGGCCGTCAAAAATCACACTAAGGCGCTCTACTGTCCAATCTTGGCTAGCAAAGACATAATCGATACGTAAAGGCTCTTCATTGCCCTTCCAGCCATCGATACCTGGTCCAACTGTATAGCTACCAGTTGTTTCTTTAGCTACTTCAAAACTATCTTGAAGATTGAGCGAGCTAGCCAAGATGGCTTGATGCCCTTCGCGACCTGCTGGGTTATTAAAGTCACCTGCTAGGATGAGCGGTTTCCCAATAGCTTTGAAACGTTCCTCAATACGTGCCCACTCTTCTTGGAAACCTTTGTCCCACCATGAAAGGTGAACACTAGCAACAGCAACTTCTCGGCCATCTACAGTAGTTTCAGCAACTGCTACACGGCGTGTATGGTAGTCAGTTGGATCATCAACATCTGAAACCAAGATTTCACTCGCTGTCAATGGTTGACGTGACAAGACGGCAACCCCCTCATTAAGGTGATCATAACCAATGTGATTATAGGCCCAAGTCCAATGGTATTGAAGACCTTCTTCAGCCAACTTTTCCACAAGAAGACGGACAAAGTGATCTTGGTGGATAGGTGTTGCTGATGGAAGTGCATGATAGTAAGCATCCGTGTCAACAACAGAAGTCTCTATTTCTTGGTTAACTTCCTGGAAGCAAATAATATCATACTGAGCCTTTAGGATCTGTTCCTTTAAGGTTTGGAATTTTCCTTCTGCATCTTCTTCCATCCAACTGTGAGTATTTAAAGTTAGAAATTTCATAAGTTTATCCCTCTTCTGACTTGCATCTAGAAATGACATAGGGTCATTTACAAACAAAACAGCCCAAGGGCTGTCTGCTTGTTTATCGTTTAGCAAATTAAAGTTCTACTTTTGCAACTGGAGCGTTAGCAGCCAATTTACCTGTATGTTCTACTTTAACTGATTTGATTGCATCTGCATTTGTAAAGACAACAACTGTAGATGTTTCACGACCTGCTTCACGGATAGCATCAAGGTTTGCTTCAACCAAGAGGTCACCTGCAGCAACTGTTTGACCTTCAGTAACTTTAACGTCGAATGGTTTACCTTCAAGACTAACAGTGTCAAGTCCGATGTGAACCAAAACTTCAAGACCATTATCTGTTACCAAACCAAGAGCGTGTTTAGTTGGGAAGATGCTTGTCACTTTACCAGCTACTGGTGAAACGATTTTACCGTTTTCTGGTTCTACAGCGAAGCCATCACCCATCATTTTTTGTGAGAATACTGGGTCTTTAACATCTTCGATGTTGATAACTTGACCATCAGCAACTGAATGTACTTCATCAGTCACACCTTTGAAGGTAGCTTCTGCTTTTTGAACAGCAGTCATTTGGCTTGGAAGTGTTTCTGGAATCACTTCACCTGAATCAAGTACGTCTTGGATATCAGATTTCAAGACGTCAGCTTTAGGACCGTAGATAGCTTGAACACCTTGTCCTTTCATGACAAGACCCATAGCCCCTTCGGCTTTCCATTGAGCTTCAGTTCCAACTTTTTCAGCGTCTTTGACAGTAACACGGAGACGTGTCATACATGCGTCAACGTCCACGATGTTAGCACGTCCACCAAGAAGATTGATAATATTGATAACTTGTGAACTTGCTGAGCTTGTTCCAGCACCTGCTGAGCCAGCAGATTCTGCAGGAGCATCATCGTTTTGTTCATAGTTACCGTTACGTCCTGGTGTTGCGTAATCAAATTTCTTAATCATGAAGTTAGCGATGAAGAACATGATAACACCAAAGAGTACAGTTACCCAAATAAAGTTTACGATATCCATCGCCAAACCTGCGTTAATAGCGAGTGGTGTACGTGTCAAGAATTCGATAGAACCGAATGAGTGAACACGGAGGTGAACGATGTCAGCCATTGCAAAGGCAGCACCTTGTACAAATGCGTAAATGATGTAAAGTGGAGTAGCCACAAACATGAACATGTATTCGATTGGTTCAGTTACCCCTGTCAAGAATGTTGCAAGCGCAGTGGCAGTCAACATACCTTTGTATTGATGTTTCTTGTCTTCGTCAACGTTACGATAGATAGCTACGACCATACCCATCAAAATACCAAATGAACCAATCATTTGACCAACTTTGAAACGAGCTGGTGTGTAGGCTTCAAGAAGGTGTTTGTATTGATCTGGGTGAGCACCTTTAAGATTAGCAAGGTCAGTAACCCATGCGAGCCAGAGTGGGTCTTGACCCAAAACTTTAGTACCTTTTGCAGCACCAGTCAAGACTTCATAAGTACCACCCAATTGAGTGTAGTTAATTGGGATAGTTAGCATGTGGTGAAGACCAAATGGCAAGAGAAGACGTTCCAATGTACCGAACAAGAACGGTGCCAAAATTGGAGCAGTTTCTTTTGAGTTGGCAATCCACATACCAAAACCGTTGATTCCAGATTGGATAACTGGCCATACAATGGCAAGAACGATAGCTGCAATAGCTGAACGAAGAATGACTACGAATGGTACGAAACGTTTACCATTGAAGAATGACAAAGCTTCTGGCAATTTACGGAAGTTATAGTATTTATTGAAGGCAGTAGCTCCGATGAAACCAGAGATGATACCTACGAACACACCCATGTTAAGGGCTGGAGCTTCCATAACACTGATGAAGTAATCAGATACCTTGATTGATTGACCAAAAACGGTGTGGACTGTAGCAGCTTTATCAGCAAGAATATCCGAAGTAACACCAAAGATTGAACCAGTCATACGGTTAATCAAGATAAAGGCAAGACCTGCTGCAAAAGCACCTCCTGCACGTTCCTTAGCCCAACTACCACCAATGGCAAGGGCAAACAAGATGTGAAGGTTACCGATAACCCCCCAACCAATCTGCTCAAGAAATCCACCTGTAATAACGAGTGGTGCCATGTTTGGATTAATCATGGCAATCGTTTTACCGATAGAGATCATGAGACCTGCTGCTGGCATAACCGCGATAACAACCATGAGGGCTTTACCGAATTTCTGCCAGAACTCAAAGCCAAATTTTTCTTTTAGCTTATTCATTTCATTTCCTCCTACGTTTGATGCAAACGTTTGCATTGCTTATGTAATTATTATAGCACCTTTTGATGATTTGTAAAGCGTTTTCTTAAACTTTTTTGATTTTTTTTACAAAGAGAAGCCCCCTAGCAAAAACTGGGGGACTCAGGCATTTATTAAGCCATCAGAACCATGAGAATTGGGATAACAATCATGGTCGCGAGGGTAGTCTCAGTCACCATAACAGCAGCGTAATCACTATCAGCTCCATAGAGTTTAGCAACTACTGGAGCATTGGTCATGACAGGCATGGCAGACTGGATGATAAAAACTTGTTTCATCAAAGTTGGGAGAGGTGCCCAGTAAACAATGGCAGCCATCAAGAGAGGGGCAACTACAAAGCGTCCCAACAAAATCAATACCTGGTCCTTTTTAAGAACCAACTGCTTGACACCTGCATTGGATACTGACAAACCGATGAAAATCATAGATAAAGGAGTCGTCAAACTACCCAAATACTGCAAGTCACTGGCTAAAAAAGTTGGTAATTTAATATGAAGGATAACAATAATAAGACCTAACATGAAACCCATTAGAGGGGGAGAGAAGATCTTTTTCAGACTTGTTTTTAAATCAAATTCTGCCTCTCCCTCCCCATCTCGCTGAATAAGGTAAGTTCCCAAGGTCCAGAAAAAGGTCGTATTGCACATATAATAGATAAGAACATAGGGAATACTAGCATCGCCAAAGAGAGCTTGATTGATAGGGAGCCCCACAAAAATGGTGTTTGAATTAAAAAACATGGAGATAAAGAGACCACGACGCTCCTTTTTCACTGCAAAAATACTAGCCACCGCTGTCGCAATCCCAAGTAAAATCACCATGGACAGTGCAGGAAAACGCAATTCTGGTAACATCTTGAGCAGGTCTGTCGCTGTGAAACGCTGAGTGATCGTATAGAGCATGTAACAAGGCAGGGCAATTTGAGTGACTAGTTTCGCTATAAGACCACGTGACTTGTCATCAAACCAGCCTTTTTCGCCCATAACGAATCCCACTAAAATCATACCTAAGATGACTAGGATTCCCGATATACTCGTTAAAAAGATTTCCATGTTTTCTCCTTTTTTGTTACTGTTACAGATAATAGTAGACACCAGAAAAAACTAATCATTTTTTCTGCCTAGAAATCTACCATTCTTATTTTAACTTCTCTCAAAAACCACTTTAGTATATCACAAAAAGAGCTTGATTTCTCAAGCCCTTTTCTTCTATTATTTATTCTGCTTTTAAGAGAGGTTCAAAGATGGATACCAGACCAAAGAAGGCGATGAAGATAAGGGTAATAGTTGCACTAGCTGGTGTTTCCCAATAATAGGAAATAAAGATACCAGAGAGCATTCCAACCAAACCAATACCAATAGCCCAGAAAATAACAGATTTAAAGGTTTGACCTATTTTCATACCAATAGCTGCAGGAAGAATCATGATGGTAGAAACCAAAAGTGATCCTGCTGCTGGAATCATCAAGGCAATCGCTATCCCTGTCACAATATTGAAGAGGAGAGACATGAGACGAACTGGCAAACCATCTACATGAGCGGTATCCTCGTCAAAGGTTAAAAGATACATAGGACGAATAAAGAGTAGGGTCAAGACCAGTACAATGGCCGCAATAACAAAGAGAGCACGCACCTGCTCAGCGCTAATCGTGATGATAGAACCAAAAAGATAGCTATCCAGACTCATACTACTGCTACCCGCCTTGTTACTAAGAATAAGAGCCACTGCCAATCCCATTGACATGAGGATAGCCGTTGAAATCTCCATATAATGCTTGTAACTAACCCTGAGATATTCTAAAACCAAAGCAGCAATAACCACAACCACAAGGGTCATCCAAGTGGTTGATAGTCCCAAGAAAATCCCAACAGCCACCCCAGCTAGGGACACGTGACTCAAGGTATCGCTCATCAGACTCTGACGACGAAGAATTAAGAAAAGCCCCAAAATTGGCGAAAAGATACTGATAGCAATCACGGCGAGAATAGCACGTTGCATAAAATCATAGGCTAATAATTCACTAATCATGTTTGTGCTCCTCTCCATCCTTTTCATGGACATTGAAACAACGCCAAGGCAATTTCTGGTTACGAACTAGATGAATATTACGGTCTGTGTACTCCTTGACTTCCTCTGGATCGTGGGTAATCATCAAGACAGACTTGCCATGCTTGTGAGCCGAGTGGTGCATGAGTTCATAGAAAGTATTGGCTGTTCCTGCATCCATACCCGTCGTTGGCTCATCCAAGACAAAGATATCTGGATCTGAGGCAAAAATACGAGCAATAACGGCACGTTGCTTTTGCCCACCTGAGAGACGACCAATTTGCTTGTGACGATTTTCCCACATACCTACAGACTCAAGGGCACGTTGAACGTGCTCCAAGTCGTGCTTAGTCAAACGACGGAACCAGCCCTTACGAGGATAACGGCCAGACTTCACAAACTCGTAGACCGTGCTCGGAAAACCTGCATTAAAGCTGGCAATCTGCTGTGGAAGATAGGCCATGCGAAGCTTTTTACCATCTTTATTGGTTTCAGAGATGGTTACAGTTCCCTTCTTAGGCTTGAGAATTCCTAGGGTAGCCTTAATAAGCGTTGACTTGGCAGCTCCATTTTCCCCAGTCAGGGTTACAAACTCCCCAGAATCCAAATGATAGTGAATATTGTCCAGAACGGGCTCCGCATCATACTGGAAGCTCAGTCCTTCAACTGTAATATAGCGCATCTTATTCCTCGATTTTTTCTGCTAATGTTGTCAAGAAACGTCCAATAACCTGACGCTCTTGATTATCAAACTGATCCAATACAGACCGATAAACCCCCAAGGTCTCTTGGTGGTGTTCCTCATGCTCTTGGGCTATGGGTTGAGCTTCTTGTGTCAAGACAAAGTAGGTCACACGCCCATCATCCTTATCTTTCTTAGCCTCCAACATGCCCTCTTTGACCAAGGTTTTAACTGCCTTGGTAACAGCAGCCTGGCTAACATTGAGGGTCTTAGCCAACTCAGAATTGGTCTTTCGTCCCTCAGACAAAAGCATGAGAATATGCTCCTGAGTATTAGTCAACTTAACCTGACTACGGCACTGACCAATGAGGAGCTCATGCTGATTTTCAGCCTTAAGCAAAATCTGATTAATCAATTGATTTACTTGTTCTTCTAGTTCTAGCATTGCTTTCTCCATTTACTTAACCAGTTAATTATATCGAAAACACAGAAGTTTTGCAAGGGTGGAGCAAGAAAAAGATTAGCGACGGGCTATCATCACTATCAAGGAAGAATAAGGGTAAAATAAAAACCTAACCAAGCTGGTTAAGTTTTCATCAGATATAGATTTATCGCAAAGTTGCAAAGATTTCTTCGACCTGAGCCACAGACTCGGCACGTGAGACTTCGCCACGAACCTTGGCTGCTCCCGCTGTTCCACGAAGATAGTGTGGTGCAAGACCACGGAATTCACGAACAGCAATCTTTTCACCTTTAAGATCTACCAAACGTTTGAGGTGGTCTTCAGCGATGTCCAATTTCTTATCAAATGGAAGCTCTGGCAACTCCTCTCCCGTTTCAAAGAAGTGGTTGATTTGCGTGAAAATGTAAGGATTGTTCATAGCTGCACGTCCCACCATAACCGCATCTACACCAAGTTCCTCAATCATGAGTTTGGCATCTTGAACGCTACGAACATCACCATTTCCGATAAATGGAATCTTAGTGATAGCCTTAGCAACACGGGCCAACGTCTCGTGGTCACAGTGACCTGTGTACATCTGCTCACGAGTACGGCCGTGCATAGCAAGGGCAGAAACACCTGCAGACTCAGCTGCAAGAGCATTTTCCACAGCCAAATCACTGTCTGACCAACCTGTACGCATCTTAACAGTCAAAGGAATATCAAGTACTGATGTTACTTCCTTGACGATGTGGTAAATCTTGTCTGGATCCTTGAGCCACTTGGCACCCGCTTCATTTTTAACGACCTTATTGACTGGACAACCCATGTTGATATCAACAATATCAGCCTTGGTATTGGTCTGGATAAAGTCGGCTGCACGCTTCAAGCCCTCAGCATCACCACCGAAAAGCTGGATAGACATTGGATGCTCATTTTCATCGATATGAAGCATATGAAGGGTTTTCTCATTATTGTAGAGGAGCCCTTTTTCAGAGATCATCTCCATAACCACGAGACCTGCACCAAATTCCTTGGCAATAGTACGGAAAGCCGAGTTGGTCACACCTGCCATAGGAGCTAATACTGTACGATGAGGAATCTCCACGTTTCCAATCATGAAGGACGAATTAAGTTTAGTCATTGATGAGTTCCTCCAAGTCAGCTTCTGAAAATTCATACTTGGTTTGGCAGAATTGACAGACGATTTCAGCCCCATGATCCTCGTCTTTCATGGCTTGAAGTTCATCCTTACCAAGCGTCAAGAGGGCATTTTCAAAACGTTCGCGTGAACAATCACACTCAAAGCTAAGCTCCTCTTCAGACAAACGTTTAAAAGGTTCATCCCCATAAATGGCATTCAAGAGAGCTTCGATATGGTCATCAGACTCCAAAAGCGTTGAAATGGCTGGCATCTCTTGGATGCGTTTTTCGTAACGAGCGATTTCTTCTTCGCTAGCTCCTGGTAAAACCTGAAGCATGAAACCACCAGCAACCTTAACCTTGTCCTCTTCATCAAGAAGTACATTAAGACCAACAGCAGATGGCGTTTGCTCAGATTCTGTCAAATAGTAGGCAAAGTCTTCACCGATTTCACCAGAAATAAGTGGTGTTGATGACGTGTAAGGATTACCGGTTCCATAATCGATGATTGAGACAAACTGTCCTTGCCCCATGAAAGGACCCACTAAAACTTCACCAGTCGCTGTTTTCTTGATATCCACACCTGGATTTTGGATGTAGCCCTTAACATGTCCTTTGGTATCAGCTACAGAGATGATATGCCCAAAAGAGCTATTTCCGATAACCTTAACCGTAATTTTGCTTTCACCTTTTTGGTTAGCAGCCAAGATTTGGTTGGCAATAAGGGTACGCCCCAAAGCAACTGTCGATGATGATAGAGTATTGTGTTTTTCTTGTGCGGTTCTAACAGTTTCTGTGCTATCAAGAACATAAGCACGGAAAGAACCTGATTCTGAAATTGTTTTAATTAATTTATCCATAGTGATTCTATTATAACACAAAAAAGAGGGTGGAAAAATCGTAAACGCTCGGCGTTTCTCTTCCACACTCTCTACCAAATTACCATGAAAATTCGGATAGTTTTTCCCTCAAACTTGTTATTTTTCTATCATCAAAATGGTGTTTTTGCCTTATTACAGGTGGCAAATTCTCCAAATACTCAATATAGACGCTGACAAGGAGATTATAGTCATTAGTTGTCAAACGCTTGAGTTGACTATGAATGAAGGTAGTTGCCTGATCATACTGTTCATGGATCAACAAGTCGTCAATATAGTCATTACCATCAATAGTGTGACCTTGCTCGTCCTCCACCTGATCTAAATCAATATCTAAAGTCTCAAACTTAAAAGCCTTACTGACCACATTAGCTGTCCCTCGAATTTGATTGAGTAGCCAGTCACTGTTATACACTCCCATATTAGTCCCCTCCATTACTTGCTATTCAAATCTATTATATCTTTTTAAATACAGATTGTAAACGCTTTCTGCATTTTGCAATTACTCTGTTCCTAACAATTATCTATAGCCCATTTCCTGATTTTTCATGCAAAACAAAAAGGACCATCTGGTCCCTTTAGATAATCAGAGTTTTTACCCAACTGATCCTTCCATTTCATAACTAATCAAGCGGTTAAGCTCAACAGCATACTCCATTGGAAGTTCTTTGGTAAATGGTTCCACAAATCCCATGACAATCATCTCTGTTGCTTCTTGTTCTGAGAGTCCACGGCTCATGAGGTAGTAGAGTTGCTCTTCAGAAATCTTAGAAACTTTAGCTTCGTGTTCAAGGGCAACTTGTGAGTTGTGGATTTCGTTAAATGGGATAGTATCTGATTTAGACAAATCATCCATCAAGATGGTGTCACATTCAATGTGAGATACCGATTTCTTAGAATCCTTGTTGAAAGTAACTTGTCCACGGTAGTCAACCTTACCACCATTACGAGCGATTGATTTAGAAACAATAGATGATGATGTATGCGGTGCATTGTGAATCATCTTAGCCCCTGTATCTTGGTGTTGACCTGCATTGGCGAAGGCGATTGAAAGCATGGTACCACGCGCACCTTCTCCATCAAGGTAAACAGATGGGTACTTCATTGTTTTCTTAGCACCAAGGTTACCGTCAATCCACTCAACCGTAGCATTTTTCTTAGCAGTGGCACGTTTGGTTACCAAATTATAGACGCTATCTGACCAGTTTTGAATGGTTGAATAACGCATATAAGCTCCTTCAAGTGCAAAGATTTCAACGATGGCTGCATGAAGACTGGCTGAAGTATAGGTTGGTGCCGTACAGCCTTCCACATAGTGAACGCTGGCACCTTCATCAACGATGATAAGGGTACGTTCAAACTGGGCAGTTGCTTCATTGTTAATACGGAAGTAGGTTTGAAGCGGAATATCCACCTTGACGCCTTTAGGTACATAAATAAAGGTACCACCTGACCAGAAGGCAGAGTTAAGGGCCGCAAATTTATTGTCTGTTGGTGGAACCAGTTTTGAGAAGTACTTCTTGAAGAGTTCTGGGTACTCTTTAAGAGCTGAGTCCGTATCTGTAAAGATAATACCCAACTTGTCATACTCTTCTTTCATGTTGTGGTAAACCACTTCTGATTCATACTGAGCTGAAGCCCCTGCCAGGTAAGCACGTTCAGCTTCGGGGATACCAATACGTTCAAAGGTTTCCTTGATTTTTTCAGGTACATCTTCCCAGTCACGAGCAGGTCGGTCTGACGCTTTTTGGAAATATGTCAAGTCATCGAAGTCGATTTCCGAAAGATCTGGTCCCCACTCTTGCATAGGCATTTTCTTAAAGGTTTCTAGTGATTTCAAGCGGAATTCAAGCATCCACTCAGGCTCCCCTTTTTCAGCAGACATGGCACGGACCACATCTTCACTGATTCCTTTTCCTGTTGAAAAGACTGGTGTCACATCATCATGGAAACCATATTTATATTCCCCCAAATCAATGGGTTTTGGTTCTACTTTTTCATTTGTTTCAGTCATAGTATTTTCCTTTATTAAAGGTTTGATTCGTTTTCCTTTTTGCTTGGGCAAGGAGACTAACTGCTCCTTGACTTCCTAAAGCTCGCTTCTCTCTATGGCTTTTTTGAGCGCATTCCAAGAGAGTGTTGCACATTTGATACGTTGTGGAAATTTAGAAACCCCCGCCAAAAGCTTGGCTTCACCTAATTTACCTGTAGCGATGTCATGTTTTCCTTGAATCATAAGAGAGAAAATCTCCGCTAGTTCCAAAGCCTCTGCCTTGCTTTTTCCAATAACTGCATCCGTCATCATACTTGATGAAGCTGTAGAAATAGTACAACCATCACCAGCAAAGGCAATGTCTTCAATCACGTCACCATCAAATTTAACTGACAGATTGATAACATCTCCACAAGTCGGATTATTCAGTTGAAGTTGCTCCACATCTGGTAGGACACCATGATGGTGAGGGCTCTTAGAGTGATCGGCCACAACAGCCATATATAAACTATCTAGTCTAGAGAGTGCCATTGAAAAACTCCTTCGTCGCAAGAATTGCCTCCACAAGCTTGTCGCAATCCTCTTTAGTATTGTAAATATAGAAACTTGCTCGGGCAGCTGATGAGATTCCTAAATGATTAATTAAAGGCTGAGCACAGTGGTGACCCGCACGCACTGCCACTCCTTCATAATCAAGAGCTGTCGCCACATCATGAGGGTGAAGCCCATCAATATTAAAGGCAATAACACCTGCATGCTGGCTAGGATCTTCTGGACCGTAGACTGTCAGAACATCAATCGCCTGAAGCTTAGGCAAAACATAGTCTACCAATTCTTGCTCGTAAGCATGAATATTTTCCATGCCTAAAGCAGAGAGGTAGTCCACAGCAGCTCCAAGAGCAATAGCCCCCGCAATGTTAGGTGTACCAGCCTCAAATTTCCAAGGCAATTCCTTCCAAGTGGCTTCTTGTTCATAAACAAAATCAATCATCTCACCACCGAATTCAATAGGATTCATCTGGTTGAGAATCTCTTCCTTGCCATAAAGAACCCCAATCCCTGTTGGACCTAACATCTTATGGCCAGAAAGGGTGAAGAAATCACAATCCAAATCCTGAACATCAATGGCCATGTGAGGCGCCGATTGGGCACCATCCACCACCATATAGGCACCAACTTGGTGGGCAAGCTTGGCAATTTCTTTGACAGGATTGATGCAGCCTAAAACGTTAGAGACCTGAGCTAGACTGACAAATTTTGTCTTTTCAGTAATCTTGTTGGCCAAATCTTCCATATCCAATTGGCCATCTTTCAAGTAGGCATAAACAAGTTTAGCCCCTGTCTTCTTACAAGCTTCCTGCCAAGGAATGATATTCGAGTGGTGTTCCATAATTGAAATAACCACCTCATCTCCTGGCTCAAGAACCTGCTCTGCAAAACGACCAACCCAGTTAAGACCAGTTGTCGTTCCACGTGTAAAGAGGACCTCTTTGGTTGATTTAGCATTGATAAACTGACGAAGCTTTTCACGACTAGCTTCGTAAGCAGCTGTTGCACGCTCAGCCAAAGTATGCACACCACGGTGAACATTGGCATTGTCCTCATGATAGTAGGCCATGAGAGTGTCCAAAACTACTTGGGGCTTCTGGGTCGTTGCTGCATTATCCAAGTATACCAAAGGTTCATCATTAACTACCTGATCTAAAATGGCAAAATCTTGTCGAATCTTATAGGCATCTAAAGCTGACATCTTATCTCCCTATCTAGATATATCATAGGTTAGACTATCTGAGTCGATAGTTCCTAACGTTTGTTTAGTTTTGTATCAGTTACAGAAATCATTTCATCGCGCACTTCTTTAACTGGGATTTCAGTAATAACTGCTCCCAAGAAACCGCGAATAACCAAACGTTCTGCGGTGTCTTGATCAAGTCCACGACTCATGAGGTAATACATATCCTCTGGATCTACCTGACCGATTGAAGCAGCATGCCCTGCTGTAACTTCATTTTCGTCAATCAAGAGAATTGGGTTAGCGTCTGAACGTGCCTTGTCAGAAAGCATAAGCACACGGCTTTCTTGTTGTGCATCAGCACCCTTAGCACCTTTGACAATGTGACCAATACCATTGAAAGTCAAAGTACCACGTTCCAAAATAACACCATGTTGTAGGATATGTCCCACAGAGTTGTTACCGTAGTTAGTCACACGAGTATCAATTCCTTGAACCTGACGCCCTGATGAAAGACCAATAACTTTGAGGTTGGCATGACTTCCATTGCCAATCAAGTCACTATCAAAGTCAGCAATAACATTGCCTTCGTTCATGATCCCGAGAGCCCAGTCAATGCTGGCATCACGACCGATACGACCACGACGACTAATATAAGTTGTGACGTTTTCACCCAAACGGTCAATAGCCGCAAACTTAACTTGTGCACCATCTTGAGCAATGACTTCAACCGAAATGTTGGCACTAGCTTTTTCAGTCGCTTCACCTAGCGTTTCAAAACGCTCAAGGTAAGTCAATTTACTGTTTTTACCAGCTACGATCAAAACGTGTTTGTTAAATGGAACATTTGAAGTTCCATCTTGGTAAAAATAGCTTTCAACTGGCAAGTCAATTTCAACATTATCTGGTACATAAAGGACTGCTGCACTATTGAAATAAGCATAGTTATAAGCTGCCAATTTGTCCTCATCATAGGCTACAGCCTTACCAAAGAAGGCTTCAACGACTTCTGGGATTTCCTCAAGAGCAGTCGTAAGGTCTGTAAAGACCACACCTTGGCTAATCAAGTCGGCTGGCAATTGTTCAAGTACAGTATTTGTTCCTACTTGGACCAATTTAGGGTTGTTTCCAAGCGCTGTAAAATCAGGCACATTTGCTGATGGTTCATTTTCAGTAATCGTTCCATCACCGAGATTCCAACGGTGGAATTTAACACACTCAATTTTTGGAAGAGCCAAACTTTCAAGCTTATCGAAGGCTGCTTGACGAAGGTCTTGCAACCAAAGTAGCTCTGCTTTTGCTTGTGAAAAAGCGATAATAGATTCTTTTGACATAGGTTACTCCTTTTCTAGTTATTTCGAGTAACAGACTTACGCTTCTTCGTGGTACTCGTAACCGAGCTCTTCAGCGATTTTCGCATAACCTTCTTGCTCAAGACGAGCAGCCAATTCAGGACCGCCTGAAAGAACCACTTTACCTTCCATCATTACGTGTACGACATCTGGAGTGATATAGTTCAAGAGACGTTGGTAGTGAGTGATAATCATAGCACCGAAGCCTTCGCCACGCATAGCGTTAACCCCTTTTGAAACCACTTTAAGGGCATCGATATCAAGACCTGAGTCAATCTCATCGAGAAGAGCAAACTTAGGTTCCAACATGAGCAATTGAAGGATTTCGTTACGTTTTTTCTCACCACCTGAGAAACCTTCATTAAGGTAACGCTCAGCCATTTCTTCACGCATACCTAGCAATTCCATCTTTTCATCCAATTTAGTGATGAAATCAAGAACAGAAATCTTTTCGTCATCTTCTTTACCAGCGTTCATAGCCGCACGGATGAACTCAGCGTTTGTGATTCCTGGGATTTCAGCTGGATATTGCATAGCAAGGAAAAGACCTAGGCGTGCACGTTCGTCAACTTCCAAGTCAAGGATGCTTTCACCATCAAAAAGGATGTCCCCTTCTGTGATTTCATAGTTTGGGTTACCCATAATCGCAGCTGAGAGGGTAGATTTACCAGTTCCGTTAGGACCCATGATAGCAGCAATCTCACCAGTTTTAAGAGTCAAATTAAGACCCTTCAAGATTTCTTTATCTTCAACAGACACATGAAGATTTTTGATTTCAAGTACAGACATTGTATACTCCTTTTTCATATATACAGCGAGCACTTGCTCGCTAAATTGCATTATTTTTTCGAAAATAGTCTTGCTATTTTCTGGAAAATAAAAAGAGAACTTCCATTTTCCTTAATTAGAGTCATTATAACAAAAAAGCCATTACTTGGCTTTTCAAATGTTTAATTTTTTCGCCCTTGCTTCCATTTTAACATGGTTGCTTGGCGATAATCACTATTCCCGATAAATTTCAGAAGGTTGAAGAGTGGTGTTCGACCAACGCCCCAAATCTCAAGCCCTTCAATCAGAATTTCCATTCCCAAAATCAAACTTAAGAGTAAGAGAATACCACCGAGACGACTGGAAACGTTTAACAAGAGGGCAATCAATGAAAAGAGGATAGCGATGGCATAAACCACCAGAACCGCTCCTCGATGAGTGAAGCCCATTGCTAGAAGGCGATGATGCAAGTGCATCTTGTCAGCCTCCATGGCTGGACGCCCTGACAATTTACGGCGGACAATGGCTACCACTGTGTCAACAATAGGCACTCCAAGGATAATAACAGGTGACAAAATAGCCACTGCAGTTGCATTTTTCAATCCTTGCAATGACAAGACACCAATCATAAAGCCAATAAAGAGCGCCCCTGTATCACCTAGATAGATAATTGCTGGATGATAATTGTAAGGGAAGAAGCCCATAATGGCAGCCACCAAGACAAAGATAGTCATGGTCAAGAAAATATCAGTATCATAGAGGAAGAAATAAGAGATCACCCCCATAGTCATAAGGGAAATGATGGAAACGCCTCCAACCAAGCCGTCCAAACCATCAATCAGATTAATGGCATTGGTGATGGCCACAATCCATAACACCGTTAAAATCAAGGTCAAGACCGGCCCAAAATGAATCATGGGACCACCAAATGGAATCTTAAAGCTATCAAATCGGAAGTCTGTAAAAGCCCAAACGATGACAGCTCCAATAACAATACCAAGCATCTTAGGTAGAGGCTTTAATTCCAAGATATCATCAATGAAGCCCGTCAAAGCCACGACAGATCCTCCCACAACAACCGGTAAGATATACCTGATGTAGGAAACATGCCAGATATCCTTATGGATAATCATAGGCATAAAGACCAAGGTCGCTAGTACAAAGGCCAACAAAATAGCTAAACCACCAGCACTAGGCATTGGCTTTTTATTGATACGTCTTGCATTGGGATTGTCAACAGCTCCGACACGTAAGGCCAAAGAGCGTACCAAAGGGGTCGCCACAATGGCAATCAAAAAGGTCCCAATCAAAACGAATATATAGTTAATGGTCCAAGGCATGTCTTAGCTCCATTTCGTTGCTTGTAGTACCGGTAAGGCGTCCTCTTCCATCAAGATTGTTGCATGCTCTTGTAGGTAGGCACGTGTTCGGTCTGCCACATTCGCATATTCAAGAAAACGCGCATACATATTGTTCGCGTAATAATCAGGCTCTTCAGCCAAGTAAAGAAGGATCGTCATGTAGTAGACATCCCCAAGTTTATAAAGCTCAGAACCTTCAACAGGTACATCCTTCAAACCTTGCGTAAAAGTCACCACTTGATCAAAATCAGAGAAGGCCAAGACATAGTGGGTATAGTCTTCACGAATATTTTCTTCAGCCACTTCCTTAGTAGGCTCTGTCATAGCTTTATCAACCTCTTCCAAGGTCTTTTCAAGCTCTTCAAGCTTATGGTGTGCTTCGATGTCACCCTTGTCCATAAAATTACCCTCAAGAGCCTTTAGGAACTCTTCTGGAGAAAGCCCTGAGTAGTCATCCATATCTGACAAATCATTGAAATCAAGGTCTTCCTTAAGATCTGATTTAGTCACAAAGACATCCACACGATCCTTGCGTGGCGTGACACGGAAGCTCAGCATCCCACTATTTTTAAAGTTATCAGGCAAGTCCAACTCATCCATGACAGTATAGAAAAATTCCTCTGTTTTTTCCTGGGGAATCAAGAAATCTTTCAATTCCATACCATGTTCTTCAAGATCTTCCATGGTAATCATGATTTTTAGAGTTGTCTCGCTTATTTGTTTCATTTCCATATGTAAAAAACCTCGCACGAGTAGTTATTTCATTATACTAGAAAAGCCAAGAGATAGCAATTTCTGAGCAAGTTTGAGTCTTATTTTGGAAAGGATTTCTAAAAACTTCTTAATGCTAACAAAACCTTGTATTTTCCTATTTATACCCGTCACCTATCCTAAAATGGAGTATAATGAAAGTGAAGATATACACGGAGGTGATGACCATGACTGCCTATAAAAAAGGGTGGCTACGAGCTAGCATTGCTGGAGGAATAACGAGTTTATTGACGCTCTTTCTCTACTTGTCGGGGCAACCTTATCAAGTGAACAAATCTACCTTTCTTACAGGACTAATCGTTGCCATCATACTAGCAACTGCTCCCATTTACGACGATAACCGTTTATCGCTCAAACAGCAATCTCTTCTCCACTTCTCTATCATGTGTGTTACCATCCTTCCAATTCTCTGTTTGTCCGGATGGTATCCCTTGCATAATGTCGTGGACCTCTTGAAAATCCTAGCTAGCTTCTTGACTTGCGGATTGGTCCTATGGTTGCTGGCTTATCTCATCTTTGGAAAACTTATCCACAAATGATTTCAAAACCAGATAAAAAGGACTCCAATTGAAGTCCTTTTCAGTTTACTTAAAAGTAATTATCCAAAAATAAGTTTAACAGCTCCATAGAGAAGCACAATAATACCAAGCACGATACGGTATTTTCCGAAAACTGTAAAATCATGTTTCTTAATGTAATTCATCAAGAAGCGAATCACGAACAAGCTGACAACAAAGGCTGTCACACTAGCTACCAAGAGAATAGCTACTTGTCCACCTGTCAAAGTATTTCCGTCAATGAAGTACTTAACTGCCTTAAGGCCACTGTAACCAAACATGGTTGGAATACCAAGGAAGAAAGTGAAGTCAGCAGCCACGCTACGACTAGTACCAACGATGATACCCCCAAGAATAGTAGCACCTGAACGGCTTGTCCCTGGAATGATACTCAAGACTTGGAAAAGACCAATATAGAAAGCTGTCTTGTAAGACATACGTGCCAAATCCGTTACCTTAGGCTCTACACGTCGATTGCGGTCCTCAATCCAAATAAAGGCAATCCCGTAGAACACCAACATGATAGCTACTACAAAGAAATTACTGAGATGAGCCTCCATCCAGTCATCTAAAAGAAGCCCAAAGAAGGCTGAGGGAATACAGGCAATGACCACCTTAAGCCAAAGTTGCCAAGTCAACTGCACTTCACGTGCTGTCTTACCAGGTTGGAAGGGATTCAAGCGTTTAAAGTAGATGACCATAACCGCAAGAATAGCACCAAGTTGGATTACGATATTAAACATATCAATGAAATCTTTACTCTGTCTCAAGTTCAAGAATTCATTAACCAAAATCAAGTGACCTGTAGATGAAATAGGTAGCCACTCTGTGATTCCTTCGACAATCCCAAGAAAGACTGCTTTTAGTAATTCAATAATAAATTGTGCCGTTTGCATAATTATCTCCGTTTTAAAATGCTAGCCTCATCACACCAAAAATGATTAAGGCTCCAAATCGTCCTTCCCATTATATCAAATTACAACTTGTATTTGAAGACAATCTTGATATAGAGATTGTTTTTCTAATCCCAGCTTATTGTCATTAGTCCTAATTTCCTGTAAAATAGTAAGGTATGACATTTTTATAGGAGACATTGTTTCAATGAAAAAAATTATTGTAGCCTGCTTTGCAGCGCTCCTCCTCGTTTTTGGCGGGGTATCAAGCGCTCAAGCAGACGAGTATCTCCGTGTCGGTATGGAGGCTGCCTATGCACCTTTCAACTGGACACAGGACGATGACTCAAACGGAGCCGTTTCAATCGAAGGTACTAAACAGTATGCCAACGGTTATGACGTGCAAATCGCTAAAAAAATTGCTCAAGCCCAAGGTAAGAAACCCTTGGTGGTCAAAACAGCTTGGACAGGTTTGATTCCTGCCCTCACTTCTGGCAAGATCGATATGATTATCGCTGGTATGAGTCCAACAGCTGAACGTCGTCAAGAAATTGACTTTTCAGATAGCTACTACCGAAGTGAGCCTGTTATGGTTGTTAGCTCTGATGGTGATTATGCCAACGCTAAGAGCCTCAAAGACTTCAAGGATGCTAAAATCACAGCTCAACAAGGGGTTTATCTCTATAATTTGATTGACCAAATCCCAGACGTCAGCAAACAAACAGCTATGGGAGACTTCGGCGCTATGCGACAAGCCCTTGCATCTGGTATCATCGATGGTTATGTTTCAGAGCGTCCTGAAGCCAAAACTGCCGAAGAAGCTAGCTCAAAATATAAGATGATTACGCTTAAAGATGGTGGTTTCCAGGTTTCAGACGATGACGTGTCCTTGGCCGTCGGTCTTCGTAAAGGAGACAGCCAGCAAATGGAACAAGTCAATAAGGTCCTTGCTGGAATCAGCCTAGAGGAACGTGTCAAACTGATGGACCACATCATTGCCATCCAACCTGCAGATAAGGCTGATGAGGCTAAAAAAGGAAACTTCTTTAGTCAGATGAGCGCTATCATCGCTAAGAACTGGCCACAATTCTTACGTGGTACAGGAATTACCCTTCTTATCTCAATTATCGGTACAGTTGTGGGTACTTTCATCGGTCTTATGATTGGTGTTTACCGCACAGCTCCTAAAGCTGCTAATAAATTTGTAGCCTTGCTCCAAAAACTCTTCGGTTGGGTTCTTAATGTCTATATCGAAGTTTTCCGTGGTACGCCAATGATTGTACAATCTATGGTTATCTACTACGGTACTGCCCAGGCCTTTGGTATCAACATTGACCGTACCCTAGCAGCTGTCTTCATCGTTTCTATCAACACCGGAGCCTACATGAGTGAAATCGTTCGTGGTGGTATCTTCGCTGTAGATAAAGGACAATTTGAAGCTGCAACTGCTCTTGGATTTACCCATGGTCAAACCATGCGTAAGATTGTTCTTCCACAGGTTATCCGTAACATCTTGCCAGCTACTGGTAATGAGTTCGTTATCAATATCAAGGATACCTCTGTTTTGAACGTTATCTCTGTTGTGGAACTTTACTTCGCAGGTAACACTGTTGCAAGCCAAACTTATCAATACTTCCAAACATTCTTTGTTATCGCAGCAATCTACTTTGTCCTCACCTTCACAGTGACACGCATCTTGCGTTATGTAGAACGCCGTTTGGATCAAGATACTTACACACAAGGAGGGGTTCACTAATGACTGAAACGATTTTAGAAATTAAAAACCTCAAAAAATCATACGGAAAAAATGAAGTCCTCAAAGATATCTCCCTCAGCGTCAAAAAGGGTGAGGTTATCTCAATTATTGGCTCTTCAGGTTCAGGGAAATCAACCTTCCTTCGCTCTATTAACCTACTCGAGTCCCCTTCAGGTGGTGAAATCCTCTATCATGGAGACAATGTCCTTGAAAAAGGTTACGACCTCACTACCTATCGTGAAAGACTCGGTATGGTTTTCCAATCTTTCAACCTCTTTGAAAACCTTAATGTTTTGGAAAATGCTATCGTAGCTCAAACAACCGTTCTCAAACGTGACCGCAAAGAAGCTGAGAGCATCGCCAAAGCTAACTTGGAGAAAGTTGGTATGGGGGAACAATACTGGAAAGCTAAACCAAAACAACTTTCAGGGGGTCAAAAACAACGTGTGGCCATTGCCCGTGCC
>NZ_KV832481.1:0-6302 GCF_001837455.1 Streptococcus sp. HMSC068F04 | reverse complement strand
CCACCCGTTAGACGGGTGGTTATGATTAAGAAATATTAGGAGAGATGATGAATAGAAAAGAATGGATTGAATATTTTGAAGCGATTAATAATCGTAAGCCCACTATTCAGGAGTGTCAGCAGGCCCTTCTAAATGGTGAATTTGTTATGGAAGGAAAACAAGCTACTTTTTCCAACAGTGGAAAGTCTGTGACTGAAGGAGTCAGACCTTTACCGAATCAAATGACTGGTCAAATGGTCAACCCAGCTTATTCACAACAAATGGTCTTTGTTAAGAAGAAAAAGTTTGGCAAGAAGACTTTTATTGGTCTTGGGATTGCTTTATTTCTTGTTGTAGCAACAAGTCTTGGACTCTTTTTGTTTTCTTCCAAAGGAACAAACTTGGGAGGTTTGTGGGTAACTAATGATAATGTTGGTTTGGTTTATGATTTAAGTGGGAAGAAGTCAAAACTTGTTGCAGGCTATAGGGAAGAAGAAATCAAAGAAATCTCTATTGGTAATAAAGTTAGACAGGAGTTTGAAGCACGTTTAGAAGATGTCAGTAATTCAAAACTAAAAACGATTGCTGATTTTGACAAGAAATATCAATTACAGACCAAAGAGATAATACTGGTTAAGACGAAATGGGAATGGTTTGGATACTATAATCTGATTCAGAAAGATGGGACAAACTTAGTTCTAGATTTATTCTTATCAGACCTCTACTACGGATCAAGAAGTACCAAAGATTTAAAAAAGAAATGTCTTTTTCATAAGGCAGAGGTTCCAAAAGCCTTTGTTGGAAAATGGAAGACATATGATGATGAAAATGAATCAGAAGGAGAATTGACTATCTCTGAAAATGGTGTTATGACTACAGATTCTGATGATATAGATATCTTAAATGTTAAGCCTTTAGATATCTTAATTGCTAAGCCTTTAAAAGAATATCTGGCGGATCAATCAGGCAGCGTAGATAATGATAAGGTGCAAAAAGAGTTTGCTAAAATACAGAAGTCTCTTAAGTCACATGGTTATCATGCTAAGAGTGTTAATGACATCTACCACGATGCGAGAAAGTCATACTATTATATCGTTGTAGATGGTGGTAATCGCATTATTGTCTTGGAGGATAGCTTCAACCTTCTCTCCATAGGGGGTTATATTGAAAGAGAAGACAAATAGTAATTAGGATACCTCTAGCAGGTAAGAAGTACCTAGATAAGATGCAGAAGCCTATCATTCCTTTGGGAGTGATGGGCTTTTTTTACTAGTAAATATGATATTAACTTATAACAGTGACACAATTGATTACATAAATGTTACAAAGTTACATAAAATACTTGATTTCTGTAACAAAATAGATATAATAGACATATAGAAAAGAGGTTTATGAAAACGAAAAGTAAAGTTATCCGTGTTTGTTCCCTTGTTTTGTTGTCTGTAGCTGTTTCTACAGCACTTGTCGGATGTGGCTCTAAGTCAGAAAAAGACACTACAGCATCATCTACAACTTCAACTTCTAAAGTAGTGAAGTCCTCTGCTAAAACAAAAACATCTGAGAAGAAGTCTGCTAAAAAGGCTAAGACAGAAGCTTCAGCTTCAAAGGATTCTCAAGGTCAAGAAGAAGTGAGTGCTCCTGAAGCTAGCTCTTCAAAAAATCAAGCCTCAGCTGGAAATGATGCTCAAGCAGAGACAAATGGTAGTGCTGCTTCTGAGTCAAACAAGTCTAGTCAAGCAACAGCTGATACCCAAAGTGACGCTCCTGTCCCAGCAGCTTTGGTTGGAACTTGGACTGGTACTAGTCCTCAAGCAACAGACATTAGTTTTACAGTTGATGCTGATGGCAATATCACTTCAAAGGCAAATTTCAATGTCGATTACGAACCCTATCGTCAAAGCTCAACAACAGCAAAAGCCGTTCAAATTTCTGGAAATCTCTACGTTTGGGAGGGTGGCGATTTTTCTACCTTGCTTCCTGGTATTACAGGAATAGGGGGAGCTGGTTTTCAAGCTAAGCCTGGCTTTATTCTTGAAAATGGAACTTACACGCCAGTTCAATTTATCTCTGACTTGGGACCAACCTTTGATTATAGCAACTATAATGCTTTCCCATTCTCATTAACAAAATAAAGTAAAGAAGCTATCTGGAGAGATGGCTTCTTTTTTGGCTTTAAACTCTTATTTTTCAAGGTCTCATTTCTGCTTAAAAAATGGTAGAATAGTTACATGCAAACAAAACCAACGTCAGCCTATGTGCACATTCCATTTTGCACACAAATTTGTTATTATTGTGACTTTTCCAAGGTCTTTATTAAAAATCAGCCCGTTGATGACTACCTACGGGCTTTGATTCGTGAGTGGGAGCTTTTAGATATCAAGGAGCTTCGCACCCTTTATATTGGTGGTGGGACACCGACAGCTATTTCTGCGGAGCAATTGGACTACCTTTTAAGCAATCTTCAGAAAAACTTGGATTTGTCTAAGTTGGAGGAGTTTACCATTGAGGCCAATCCTGGGGATTTGACGGTTGATAAGATTGAGGTGCTCAAAAAATCAGCTGTTAATCGCGTATCTTTAGGGGTTCAGACCTTTGATGACAAGCACTTGCGTCAAATTGGTCGCAGTCACAATCAGGCACAGATTTATGAAAGTATTGATAGCTTAAAGGCTGCTGGTTTTCATAATATTTCTATTGACCTCATTTATGCACTACCTGGACAAACCATGGATCAGGTCAAGGAAAATGTGAGAAAGGCACTGGAACTGGATATTCCACATCTAAGTCTCTACAGTTTGATATTGGAACATCACACGGTTTTTATGAATAAGATGCGTCGGGGTAAGCTCAATCTGCCAACTGAGGACTTGGAAGCAGAGATGTTTGACTATATTATCCAAGAGTTGGAAAACAATGGTTTTGAGCACTACGAGATTTCAAACTTTACCAAACCTGGGATGGAGAGTCGTCACAATCTCATGTATTGGAATAATGATGAGTATTATGGTGTGGGTGCTGGAGCCTCTGGTTATGTCAATGGTGTTCGTTATCGCAATAGAGGCCCTATCCAGCATTACCTAAAGGCTATAGCTGAGGATGGTCATGCTAGACTTCACGAGGAGCATCTGACTAAGGCAGAGATGATGGAAGAGGAGTTCTTCCTTGGTTTGCGTAAAAAGTCGGGGGTGTCTATTAAACGTTTTGAAGAGAAGTTTGGCTTGTCATTCGCGGATACTTATGGAGACATTGTAAAAAAACTACAGGAAGATGGGCTCTTGGTCAAGGATCCAGAGGTGGTTCGTATGACTAAACGAGGACTCTTTTTGGGTGATAGTGTCGCTGAACAATTTATCTTGGAGGATTAGATGGGATTAAAATTTAGTATTCCTTATCAAATTCCGTTTTATGAGACGGATATCACGCATCAGGTAAAATTACCGCACTTATTGGCGTTTTCATTGCAAGTATCTGGTATGCAGTCAGAATCTCTGGGAAATACGGATAAGGACGTTTTTGATAAGTACGGTCTGGTTTGGATTGTGACAGACTATGCGATTGAGATTGACCGTTTGCCTCGCTACAATGAAAAGGTGACGATTACAACGGAAGCTATTTCCTATAATAAGATTTTCTGTTACCGTAATTTTTACATCACAGATGAAACTGGTCAGCAAATTATGCTCTTTAAGACTACTTTTGCTCTCATGGATTATGAAACGCGTAAGGTAGCAGAAGTGCCAGATGAGGTGGTAGCACCTTACGAAGCAGATAAGACTAAAAAGTTGCTTAGAGGGCCTCGCTATAAGGCTTTGGAAAATCCAATTGAGACTTTATATCGTGTGCGTTATTTTGACCTAGATATGAATGGCCACGTTAATAATAGCAAGTACTTGGAGTGGATGTTGGATGTTTTCGATTTGGATTTTTTGACCAAGTACACACCAGCCCATATTGACCTCAAGTATGTTAAGGAAATTCATCATGGGTCAGAGATTTATTCAGGCTATGAGTTTGACCAAGAAAGTTTGAGCAGTCAACATCAGATTTGTGTTGATGGCAATATTCATGCTCAGGCCATTATCCAATGGAAAAAAATAGGAGACGAGTAGGATGACATATAAAGGTTATTTGATTGATTTAGATGGAACCATTTACAAGGGGAAGGACCGTATTCCTGAGGGAGAGGCCTTCGTTAAGGAGTTGCAAAAGCGTCAGATTCCCTATCTTTTTGTGACTAATAATAGTATGCGTACACCAGAGATGGTGCAAGAGCTTTTGCGTAATCAGTGTGAGTTGGAAACGCCTCTTGAGACCATTTACACAGCTACTTTGGCGACAGTTGACTACATGAACGATATGAATCGTGGCAAGACGGTTTATGTTATCGGTGAGACTGGGCTCAAATCTGCCATTGCGGAAGCGGGATATACGGTAGATGAGGAAAATCCTGCCTATGTTGTGGTGGGCTTGGATCGTGAAGTCACTTATGAAATGTTGGTTAAAGCAACGCTTGCCATCCATAAGGGGGCTATATTTATTGGAACTAACCCAGATTTGAATATCCCAACTGAACGCGGCCTTCTTCCAGGTGCTGGTTCCCTCTTAGCTCTTATCGAGGCGGCTACCCGTGTGGAACCAATCATTATTGGTAAGCCTAAAGCTATTATCATGAACAAGGCTCTTGAAATCCTTGGGACAGAACGTAGCCAAACTATCGTGGTTGGTGACAATTACTTGACTGATATTACAGCTGGCATTAAAAATGACTTTCCAACACTTCTTGTGACAACTGGATTTACCAAGGTGGAAGAAGTTGAGGATTTACCAGTAAAACCAGACCATGTGCTTTCTAGTCTAGCGGAGTGGGATTTTGATGCGAACTAAGATTGAGGCTATTCTGACTCCGATTTGGCTCTTGGCCCTGTCTATCTTAGTGACGATTTATCTGGCATGGGGCTTTTATTTTTTTGATATTGATTGGATGCATCTTTTGAACTATGTCATTCTTGGCAAGACAGAGCTCTGGCATAATTTCAATATCCTCATGAAGTACTTGACCTTTCCTTGGGTTGGTCATCTGTCCATGCCTGATTTTCCATCGTCGGAGAGTGGACTTAAGCATTTTCATGATGTGAAGTGGCTCTTTCATTTGGTACAGGGGCTTGTTATCCTACTGGCCTATCCAGCTCTGACTTTTCTTTGGCGAAATGTGAAGAAAGGGACCTTTGGTCTTTACGCTAAACTTTATATGAGTCTAGCACTCTTGCCGGTCCTTATTGGGGTTGTGGGACTTTTTCTCGGATTTGATGAGTTTTTTACGCTCTTTCATGAAGCCCTCTTTCCTGGGGATAGCAGTTGGCTCTTTAATCCAATGTTGGACCCGATTATCAATGTTTTGCCAGAAGAGTATTTCCTTCAGTGTTTTGTCATTTTCTTTCTTGTCTATGAGGGAATCATGGTGAGTCTGACCTGGTTGGCCCGTAAGCAGCTTAAAATGTATTTGAAAAATAAGGAGTAGTTATGTCTATTCGTGATAACCATTTGCATACCCATCATTCCTATGATTCGGATGCGAACTTTACTGATTATTTGAGGCATTTTGATGGGGAGATTGTAACGACTGAGCATTATGATCTCTCTAATCCTTATACCAAACAGGATGATGTGCCCGAGTATGAGGCCTATAGTCGTGAGATTGAAAGTCTTAACCGTAAGTATGGCAATCGTATTAAACGTGGTATCGAGATTGGTTACTACCAGCCTAGGGAAAGGGATATTTTAGACTTTCTGGATGGTAAGGACTATGATCTCAAACTTTTATCTGTTCACCATAATGGGGTCAATGATTATCTTGATGATGAGGTAGCTGATATGGACAAGGCAAGCATTATTCAAGAGTATCTGGACAAGTTGGAGTACGCTATTGGTCGTGTGGACGCAGATGTTTTGGCCCACTTTGACTATGGTTTTCGCTTGTTTGACGTGACTGTTGATGAGCTAAAAGCTTATGAAGAACAGCTCAAACGTATTTTCCAGAAAATGATTGCTAATGATTTGGCTTTTGAGCTGAATGCAAAGAGTATGTACCTCTATCATCACGAGGACCTCTACCGCTATGCTCTAGGCCTTGTTAGGGATTTGGGATGTCGCAAGTATTCTATTGGGTCTGATGGTCATAAATTAGAGCATTTCCGTCTGAACTTTGACAAGATTGAGGAGATCTTGAGAGAATTTGGCATTACAGAAGATATGATTATATAGCGAAGACAGCTTCAACTGAAGCTGTCTTTTTCTTTTGTGACTTTAAGTCCGTTTCGCTCCGA
>NZ_KV832480.1:0-8049 GCF_001837455.1 Streptococcus sp. HMSC068F04 | reverse complement strand
CTTATGAAGTATTCTATGGGAAAGTGTGCATTGGGCATAACAAAAAATCCATCGATTTATGACTTTTTCAGTGGGCTCCCTATTCGGTCCTCTCTAGATGTTAGCTTTTCGTCACCCACTACAGTTGACAGGGAGTATTAAATTTAAGGGTGATGTATCACTATTTTGTAGATGATTGATTGTTTTATAAGTAATTGGTTTTCATAAAAATACTAAATAGATGTCTTTTAGTAATGAAATTTAATAATTTATAAAAAAAATACTAAAGAATTACAGTTCAGGACAAAAAAATGACATTCTATGAAATCGTATAGACAATTAAATTGAAAAAGGTTATGATATAACCAAGATATGTGATTCGGAATGAGACATCGTCAATCTTATTGAAATCTACATACACTTTATGAAAATAAATAATGTACTTTTATATAACTTTTTCCTAATCCCCATTTTTTATTGGCCGCTCGTCCAATTACATATCTTTTTTATAGACATTAAAAGGCTTGAGAAATCAAGCTGTTTTTTGTTTTTAAGGAATTATTGTAGTTTAAGATAAAAAATACATTCTGTGAGTGAAATCCGACATTTTAGGAAATAGCGACATACATCCTGGGGTTGCATGCTATAATGTAATCAAGGTTAGAGAGCAAGAAGAATGTATGGTTTAAGTTAGTCCCTTAAACATAATAATTTCCCTCATTCATTCTATCTAAAATTGCTGTTGTGTTCTCTACCGATGATGCTGTTGTTCAAAAGGTCTGTACTTTGTACAGGCCTTTTGGCATTTTAGAAGATAGATAGTTAAAGATGCTTTTGAATCTATTTGTATAGTTTCAAGAGTGTTTTTTTATTTTCTACCATTCCTTGCATAAAATTGAATAAAAATTAAGGATTAAGCATTTTTTAGGTCAGAATAATAAATAAAAATGAAATAAATATAAAAAAATAACAAAAAAGTGTTGACAGGTGAATAAATATGCAATATAATTAGTCTCGTAAGGTTGATAGAGATAGCAACCACAAGAAAATATAAGAAAAGAGAAAAATATTATGTCAAAAGAGAAAGTTATTCTTGCCTATTCGGGAGGTCTTGATACCTCAGTCGCTATTACATGGCTTAAAAAAGATTATGATGTTATTGCTGTTTGTATGGATGTCGGTGAAGGTAAAGATCTTGAGTTTATCCATGACAAAGCTTTGACAGTTGGAGCTGTTGAGTCATACGTGCTTGATGTTAAAGATGAGTTTGTTGAAGATTATGTGCTTCCAGCACTTCAAGCTCACGCTTACTATGAACAAAAATATCCTTTGGTTTCAGCGCTTAGTCGTCCAATTATTGCTAAAAAATTGGTTGAGATTGCTCATAAAACAGGAGCAACGACTATCGCTCACGGTTGTACTGGTAAAGGTAATGACCAAGTTCGTTTCGAAGTTGCCATTGCTGCCCTAGACCCAAGTCTTAAAGTAGTGGCGCCAGTGCGTGAATGGAAATGGTCTCGTGAGGAAGAAATTGAGTATGCTAAGGCTAATGGTGTTCCAGTTCCAGCAGACCTTGATAATCCTTACTCAGTCGATCAAAACCTTTGGGGACGTGCTAATGAGTGTGGTGTTCTTGAAAATCCTTGGAATCAAGCTCCAGAAGAGGCTTTTGGGATTACCAATTCACCAGAGTCTGCGCCAGATGAAGCTGAATATGTCGATGTAACCTTTAAAGAAGGGAAACCAGTTGCTCTTAACGGTAAAGAAATGAAATTGGCTGACCTTATTCAAGAGATGAATGTTATTGCTGGTAAGCATGGTGTCGGACGTATCGACCACGTTGAGAACCGTCTTGTAGGTATCAAATCTCGTGAAATTTATGAATGTCCAGGAGCTATCGCCCTTTTGACAGCTCATAAAGAAATTGAGGACTTAACTTTGGTACGTGAAGTTTCTCATTTTAAGCCAATTCTTGAAAATGAATTGTCAAACCTTATCTACAATGCTTTGTGGTTTAGCCCAGCAACACAAGCTATCATTGCTTATATTAAGGAAACACAAAAAGTTGTTAATGGTATCGCTAAAGTTAAACTTTACAAAGGGCATGCTCAAGTAGTAGCACGTCAATCAGCTAATTCATTGTATGATGAAAACTTGGCTACTTACACATCAGCTGACAGCTTTGATCAGGATGCTGCGATTGGATTTATCAAGCTTTGGGGTCTTCCAACTCAGGTTAATTCACAAGTTAACCATCCATTTGACAATTAATGACAAATTTCATAAGAAAAGTAGGCTATTAGAAGAAAAACGCTTCTTATCAGATAAAAGTGGACAGAGAGCCACATCTGATACTCTTTTCTTATAACTTATATTATTATCGTTAAGGCGTTCTGAGAGGCGTCACGAGCCTAAATAAACTACGACAGAGATCGGGTTTTAGGAAAACAAGTGTCCAGAGAGACAAATTAAGCTAGACAAATACTATCTAGCTTTTTTCATTTAAGTTATTGTGACCAAAGAGGTCGTTACTTGTTATAAGTATTAAGAAAGGATAAAAGATTATCCCAGTGAGGGGAAATCTTCAAAATAAAACTATGGCAGAAAATCATAAACTATGGGGCGGTCGGTTCGAAGCTAGTCTTGAAAAATGGGTAGAAGAATTCGGTGCTTCAATTTCATTTGACCAAAAAATGGCAGAGTTTGACCTTAAAGGGTCTATTGCCCATGTTACTATGCTCGGTGAGACAGGAATTATTACCAAAGAGGAAGCATTGCAAATTAAACAGGGCTTGGAAGAACTGCTTGAGGAATATAAGGCTGGTAAACTAGAATTTGATGTTTCCAATGAAGATATTCATATGAATATGGAGAGTCTTTTGACAGCTAAAATTGGACCAGTAGCAGGAAAACTTCATACAGCACGTTCACGTAACGACCAAGTAGCTACGGATATGCACTTGTATCTAAAAGCCAAACTAGTGGAAGTTATTGAGAAGCTCGATAACTTACGTGCTACTTTGGTCAATCTAGCAGACAAACATACCTATACAATTATGCCAGGCTACACTCACTTGCAGCATGCACAACCGATTTCTTTTGGTCACCACTTGATGGCTTATTACAACATGTTTACACGTGATGCCGAACGTTTTGAATTTAATATCAAGCATACGGATATCTCTCCACTCGGAGCTGCTGCACTAGCAGGAACAACTTTCCCGATTAATCGTAATATGACATCTGACTTAATGGGTTTTGCAAAACCATATAGCAATTCCTTGGATGCTGTTTCCGATCGTGACTTTATTCTCGAATTCTTGTCAAACTCAAGTATTCTCATGATGCATATGACACGTATTTGTGAAGAAATCATTAACTGGTGTTCTAACGAGTTTAAGTTTGTAACTCTATCTGATACTTTTTCAACAGGCTCTTCTATTATGCCTCAAAAGAAAAACCCAGATATGGCAGAACTAATTCGTGGGAAATCAGGTCGTGTCTATGGCAATTTGATTGGATTGTTGACGGTGATGAAGTCATTACCTTTGGCATACAATAAAGATCTGCAAGAAGATAAAGAGGGTATGTTTGATACGGTAGAAACGATTACTGTCGCTATTGATATTCTCGCAGGCATGCTCAATACAATGACTGTTAATGACAAACATATGGCAGAATCAACAGAGAAAGATTTTTCAAATGCTACAGAGTTGGCTGATTATCTTGCATCTAAAGGCCTACCATTCCGTGAAGCACATGAGATTGTTGGAAAGCTTGTCCTTGAGTGTACCAAAGCTGGTTATTACCTTCAGGATGTTCCTCTCGAACGTTATCAAGAAGTTTCAGACCTAATTGAAGAGGACATCTATGAGACACTTAAATCTCATACAGCTGTTGAACGTCGTCATTCCCTTGGTGGAACTGGTTTTGACCAGGTTAAATGGCAAATCAAAGAAGCTCAAAAAGCTCTAAAAAAATAAGTCTCTAAGGCCCTAACCATAAGGTTTTGGGCTTTTTTGCTATTTATGATATAATAGTACTAATTTTGAGTTTGGAGTCGCATTTTGAAAAAATCTTATCGCGTTAAGAAAGAGAAAGACTTTAAAGCATTATTTGATGCAGGACACAGTGTTGCTAATCGAAAATTTGTTGTCTACTGTCTGGATCGTGATCTACCTCATTTTAGAGTGGGTTTGTCAGTCAGTAAGCGTCTTGGTAATGCGGTTACTCGGAATCGGGTAAAACGTCGTCTACGACATGCACTAATGGACATGTCATCTCAGTTAGAACATCAAGATTTTGTCGTTATTGCTCGTAAAGGTGTTGAAGACTTAAGTTATCAAGACATTTATAGCAATCTCGTTCATGTCTTAAAAATAGCAAAGTTATATAAGGACTAGAAGATTGTCTTGCTTCTTTACATTGTAGGATAAACTAAGATCACTCCTGATTTTTGAGATACTCTTAATGAATGGAAGCGAAGCAGTTCTTTATCGTATTAAAAAGGAGTTTTTAGTGAAGAAAAAACTTAATATATCTGTTTTAGGTGCAGGAGCTCTCTTGCTTTTGTCCGCGTGTGGACGAAGTGATGTTACAAGTCACTCTACAGGCCTTTGGGAACGTCTTATTTTAATGTTTGGGAAGGCTATTCAAGGGCTTTCATTTGGTGGTTCTATTGGATTAGGTATTATTATTTTCACGATCTTAATTCGTGCAGTAATGATTCCTTTGTATAATCGCCAAATTAAGTCAAGCCGTGAACTACAAGAGTTGCAGCCAGAGTTACGTCGCTTGCAGAGTGAGTATCCTGGACGCGAGAATCGTGAAGCTCTTGCTTATGCACAACAAGATCTTTATAAAGAGCATGGTGTAAATCCTTACGCAAGCTTCGTTCCTCTCTTGATCCAATTTCCTATTTTGATGGCTCTTTATGGAGCGCTCACAAGAGTGCCAGAATTGCGAGAAGGAACATTCCTCTGGGTTGACCTAGGTCAGAAAGACCCTTACTTTATTCTTCCGATTTTGGCGGCTGCTTTCACCTTCCTTTCAACTTGGTTGACAAATAAGGCGGCTAAAGATCGTAGTGCAATGCTTCTTGTTATGAATATCATGCTTCCAATCTTTATTTTCTGGTTTGGAACTCAGATTTCTTCAGGGGTAGCACTTTACTGGGCAGTTTCAAACGCCTTCCAAGTTGTTCAGATTTTGATTTTTAATAATCCGTTTAAAATCATTGAAGAACGTAATCGTTTGGAAGCGGAAGAAAAAGAACGTAAAGCTAAGATTCGTCGTGCCAAGAAAAAGGCGCATAAACGTAAATAAGGAGGCTTATTATGGTTGTCTATTCTGGACGAACAGTCGAACAAGCTATCGAAAAAGGTTTGAAAGATCTTAATTTACCTCGTATGAAGGCTCATATTAAGGTGATTTCTCGTGAGAAAAAAGGTTTTCTAGGGTTCGGAAAGAAGCCAGCTCGAGTTAGTGTTGAACCAATAAATGAAAAGATAACTCATGAAGCAAATCAAAACACCGTTAAAGTGGCTCCTGATGCTATAAAACAATTAGACGATTCTGTCGCAAGTCCAAAAGACGAAACGATTGCTTTCAATAAAGTGACAAAACTTGTTACGGTTTCAGATAATAAGGAAATTGCACATGAAGACTTAAAGCAACCAGTTTCTACAGAGACTCTTGATGAAGAGTTGCCAGATAAGAAACAGGAGCAACCAAAGGCAACAATTATTCCTCTATCTGTTAAACGTGAGTCATCAGAAGGGGATGTTACAGAATTTATGGCAAATTCGCTTGAGCCCCAACTAGAACCGGTGGCTCAAGTTCAAACTCCGGAAACTTCTGAAGGAGATTTCAGTTCTTTTGTGGCATCTGAGTTTAGTTCGGATGAGTCTTCTGAAAATAATTTAGAAGATATTCAAGGGGCTGCAGATGATGTTTTATCTTACCTCGAAAAAATTATCTATGAAATGGATGTTGATGCTAGTCTAGAGGTTAGTCACAATCGTCGCAATATTATCATTCAGATTGAAACAGACCAACCTGGTCGTGTTATCGGTTATCATGGCAAGGTTCTCAAGTCTTTACAACTTTTAGCACAAAATTATTTGCACGATCGTCATTCTAAACGTTTTAGTGTTGTTCTTAATGTTCGTGATTATTTGGAGCAACGCACAGAGACTTTGATTGATTTAGCAGAAAAAACGGCGGCTAAAGTAAAAGAAACAGGTCGAGAGTACGTTATGGATCCAATGACGAATAGCGAACGAAAAATTATCCATAAGGCACTTTCTCAAATTGAAGGTGTTGAAAGTCACTCGGAAGGGGACGATCCTAATCGTTACGTTGTTGTGACAAAAGTATGATTACAATAGCGTTTATTGCTTACAGAAACTAGTCTTATTTGAAGGCTAGTTTTTTTGACAACAAAAAGTAGACGGTGTATACTTTATTTAAAAGGTAGTCGCTGTCTACTTAGATGGAAATAGGAGTCAAAATGAAACGTAATACTGCTGAATTGAAGGAAAAGTTAATCGCAACTGGAGTCGAGGAGATAAGAACAAGAGGTGTCGATCAACTATCTATCCGAACGGTGGCTCAAAGATGTGGGGTCACCCATGGGGCACCCTATAAGCACTTTGAAAATAAGGATGTATATCTTCAGGTAGTTTTGGAGCATTTATCTGAGATCTTTTTGAAGTATCTGACAAAAGGGGTAGACTCTTCGCTTGATGTAAGAGGTCAATTAGTATTAATGGGCTGTAATTTTGTGGCATTTGCTCAAAAAGAAACAAATAGTTTTGAGGCCTTGTTTATTAAGTTTCCTTTCAATTATATGGAGCTCACTCGGGACAGTATCTCTGTTAATGCCCATTTACCAGGGTTTGAGCACTTTAAGAGTGTGGTTCTGGAGCTGAAAAGTAACATGAATATTTCGGGTAGTGAGGCAGAAATATTAGTTCATATCTGGAGTTTTATTACTGGATTAGCCGTTTTGGTAAGGAGTCCTATTGGTGATAATTTCAATAGTAACACTATTGAAGAGACTGTTAGTACTATGTTAGACATCTATGTTAAAGGAGCTAAACAATGAAAAACTTGATTATCTACGCCCATCCAAACGATAAGAGCTACAATGCCTCTATACTAGAGACTGTTAAAGAAAATTTATCGTCTAAACATGAGTTAAAGATTCTAGATTTGTATAAAGAGAAGTTCAATCCTGTTTTACGTTTTGATACAACACATAGGAGAAGAGACTTAGCGCACGATGTAGCTATGAAAGACTATCGAGATTTAATAACTTGGGCAGATCAGTTGATTTTTATTTTTCCAACTTGGTGGAGTGGAATGCCAGCTATCTTGAAAGGATTTATTGAACGAGTTTTTGTTGCTGGTTTTGCCTATGAAAATACACCCCGTGGATTGGATGGTAAATTGACTGGGAAAGCTTGGATTATTACAACCCACAATACACCAAAGATTGTTCTACCTTTAGTTCAAGATTATAGCAAAGTCCTAAAATTTCAAGTCCTAAAACCTTGTGGTATTAAACCGGTCAAAGTTACCCAGGTTTCACCTGTTGAGTATATGAGTGATCATAAGCGAAAAGAGGTACTCAAGAAAATAGCTAAACTAGCAAGAAGGTTATGAGCAAGCGATGATATAGGAACGGCATTGTAGTTTACAGTTATCACTAGCCTCCGGGCATCGAAGATATAATGAAATTAATATCTAAGTAATTCTTGACAAGATTAAGCTATTGCTATAAAATAGTATGGTATGTTTAGTAACTGATCAAAAATAGCCGGCTAAACGAATACGAAAATCTATCAGGAGGTATTCAACGTGAAACGTACTTATCAACCAAGTAAAATCCGTCGTCAACGTAAACACGGATTCCGTCACCGTATGTCAACTAAAAACGGACGTCGTGTTCTTGCAGCTCGTCGTCGTAAAGGACGTAAAGTTCTTTCAGCTTAAGACATTATTGAAAGCAACAGTGCTCGAGACTGTTGCTTTTTGTTTTGTGACTTTAAGTCCGTTTCGCTCCGA
>NZ_KV832479.1:0-5403 GCF_001837455.1 Streptococcus sp. HMSC068F04 | reverse complement strand
CCACCCGTTCTCACGGGTGGTTTTGACTATCGGCTTCCAATCTATAATAAAATTCATAGCTTGTGCACAGATAGCTAAAAACACTTTAAGGAGAAAAGTATGTTTAAAAACTCAAAACCGTATTTACTGGCTACCATTCTCATAGGAATGGGCCTTGCTAATCTATTTAGAAGTTTGGATGCTGTTCACCATACCATTAACTTGTTTGGGCTAACCTTGCTTCTTTATAGTCTGCTTTTAAAAAAATGGGCACAGTTTAAAAAGTAACTTGTGGCCCCTTTGAACGTGAGGTGCTTGCAAATGCTTATTTTTGATGTTCCCGAAGTAAAATTATTCTTGCTAATGATAGCGGAGATTATATTATATTTGATTGCATATCTTTGTAATAGAAAAAACAAAGATATGTATATTCGCTTATTTAAAGTATCAGTACTAATGACGCTATTGTATTACATCTCCAGTAGAATTTAATCGCTAAGGGCTTATTCTCAAGCCTACTAAAGATAGCAATGTATAAACGAAATATGAAATACAGAAAGGAATATAGTTAAATGTAATAGCTTATTCAGTTTACAAGACTGACTGAGGTTATTCATAGCTTAATTGTTTTATCATGAAGTTAAAGAATATTAGTTCAAGAGTATTGCGATTTTCTAGGGTCGTCACTGCTGTACTGGCAGTTTTCCTTATAAGTACCAGTATTTCTCTCTACAAAAGCAAGACCTCTCCAGAGATTTGGTTAGCAGTCGGAGCACTAGCTTTAGTAGTCATTTTTGTTAATGGACTGCTCTACCGTTTGCTTAAGAAACGTCCAGATTCAGTAAATCCGTTAACAATACGGCAGTCCTTCATTGTCTTTCTTGTCATCTCATTTCTTGTGCTTTGTGTAGAGTTTTACACATTACTTACATTCAGTGATATCACAGACCGTATAGTACTAGCCGTATTAATGCTTTTGTTAATCCTCTGTGATTTTCTAGCTTACTTGCAAGTCAAAAACTATTTTAAACAATAAATGATTTCACTTGATTATTCTGTAGGTAATCTAGAAGATACTTTCATAAGTAGTAAGATGGAGCAACAGAAAAAGCTTGAAACTAGTCAAGCTTTTTTCGATATATTAAGTTCCTGTGTAAATGCAAAAGTCATACTTTCAGTTTTTAAAGAAATATTTTGATAGTTGTCTAATATATTCCTAACGTTGGCCAAACCTATACCGCGATGATCCCCTTTACTGGAGACACCTCTCTCAAAAAGTGATGAGATAGGAATAAATTCTTCCTGGGTTGAGTTTTGGACAATAAAGATTTGCTTATTACCATGATTGAAGTAGCCAATATGCATTTTTGGTATGTCAGACTGAATCGATGCTTCCATCGCATTGTCTAGAAAGATAGATATTACAGTAATAAAATCGACCATCTCCATACCCTCGAGTTTGATAGTTTCAGGAATATCTAAGGAGATATCAATGTTATTTTCTTCTGCCTCTAGGAACTTAGCTGCAAGTAGGCTTTTGATAGTGTTATCTTCTATGTTTATTAAGCGAGTTAAATCAAATGTTTTCGATTTTAAATGCTTATCGGAATCTTTTAGAACTGAGTCGTAGACTTCTTTTACAATAGCCATATCATTTTGATCGATACCAAGTTTGAGTGTTGTTAAAATATTGGCATAATCATGACGAAAACTTCGAACCGACTGATAGAGGTTTTCAATCTGTTTGTTATAATTCGTAAGATGCGATAGTTGAATATCTTTTTGAAAGTCCAACTGACTTTGTATTGTTGCTCGGATATTTCTATCTAAGAAGATAAGCATGATAAAGAACAAGACTAGATAAATAACCACAATTAACTTCCTGATTATCAGAGTGGATGTATGAGTAGTGTTTTCGAGGTAGACGAGATATTGCTGGGTAAATGTATAAGCAATCATAATGATATCAGCAATAATAATACTCTTTGATATGAGAGGGGCTAATCGTCCTTTTTGTATAACTCCAAAGCTTTCCTTGAATAATTTTATTAAAAGAAAGGATAGTAAAATAGTTAGGAAAGAAGATGAGACAGCTATAAGATAATTAACTTTTATTGTTTCAACACTGATTCCAAACAAAGGAAATATAAAGAAAATGATTACTCTAAAACTGATATTATTAAGAGTTGTGGGGAGAAGAGCATTGAATATTTTAAGCTTTGATTGTAAGTAGGGCTTTCGTGATATAAAAAAAGATAATAAAAGATAGAATATTTCTTCGTTAAAGTAGAATAAGAATTTCCAGGATAGACTGTTACATATTTTGGTATATGCTATGCGACAAAATAAGATAATAAGAAAATGCCCAATTGAAACTCTTTTGTTTATTAAGTAAAGAAACAGGCAAATATTGAAACATTCAGAGACAACAGTAAGCAAAAATAAAAAAATAATCATTGAAGGTTCCTTCTTTTAAAAGTATCCATCAGCATTTTAGCTTTGGTACGTGAAAAAGGACAGATACTACCATCAGTCATTTCGACTTCACGTTTTAATTTGTTGATTCTTATAATGTTGTTAGGGTTAATGAGATACGAACGATGGCAAGATACGAGTGAAGGACTAGCTTTTTCAAGGTCCTTTAGATTTGCACGAAAGGTCATTTGATTGTTTGTACCATGGAGTATCACATAATGCTTTTGCGGAGAAGTTTCAATATAGATAACTTGGTTTAAAGGGATGTGAATAGCTGTATGTTGTGTTTGAAAATCAAAAATCTCGTCATTCTCTATTCCAAGTGGTTTCATAGTTATAGCTAAAGCTCTGGTTATCTTTTTCCTAAATTCTATTTCAGAGAGACTTTTATCGATATAGTCTAGGGCAGATACTTGGTAATCAAAAACTAGTGGCATAAACTCTGAGTGGGTAGTGACAAAGATAATAGTAGCGTAGGGATTTTTTTCCCTAATGATTTTAGCAATATCGAGCCCTTTTAATTTTTCTCCCTTAATTTCGATATCAAGAAAAAAGAGCTGGTTAGAAGTTGTTGAATCAATCGCTTCTATAAATTGCTGAGGCTTATCAAAGGTGTGTACAATAGATAAGTCTTTATTGTATTTTTTTAACTCTTGAGACAATACCATCTCCAGTCGTCCTTGTTGAATGAGATTGTCCTCTAAAATATAAATTTCCAAGGGGAGCTTCCTCCATCTTTACTAGCTGTAGCTTTTCTGAAAATATTCATAAATTATGTAATAGTATATCATAATATGACTTAGTTATACAATGAGATGAAAATAAGATTAAAATATCATGTGATATTTATAGTATGAATTTACCATTCGGGACATATAGCCACTTTTTGGGACGCTAGCTCTGATAGAGACACTTGAATGCTATACTAAAGATGTAATTGAGAGATCACACGATAAAAATTTTAGGAGGTAGTTGCCATGGCAACTCAAACAATTGAAAACTTTAACACCCTCGACCTTGAAACACTTGCTAGTGTTGAAGGAGAACAACAATGACACATAGAGTTTCAAAAAGGGATATAGTGCTATTTGTCATTGCCCAAGTAGTTAGCATATCCTTACTGGTACTTTTTTTTAGTCAATTACTTCATAACTTATCATCCGTATTCCAATTGGTCTACATCGTAGCAGCCCTCTTAGTGGTTGTGGTTGATATATTGCTCATTCGAAAAATAATGACAAGAAGAGAAGAACCAACTGTGTTAAATCAATTAAAAGCTTCCCTAGCTTGTTTCTTGTTACTGACACTTAGTTGCCTTCGTTTTTTGACAACAGATTTCTATTATCAAAAAGTTATCGCTATATTTGTAGGTTTTTTTTCATTATTGGGTTTCGTACTATTTTTATGGGGCATCAAGTATATCAACCATAATATAGAGAAGTAAGTAATTGACAAAATAAGGAGTATAAGCAATGTTTACAAAATTAACTCATAACGACGGTGCAGGAGCTGGATTTGCAGGCGGTAGCACAGCATTTTGTTATGGTACAGCTGAATAATCTTCATTTGAGATAGGTGATACAAATGAAGAAATACCTAATCATTTTTTCGACTATTGCGATGATATATTTATATAGCAAAGTACTATTGTCATCAGGAAATATCTATCAACTTTTGTTAGCATCAATAGGATTCTTTTTCTTTTTATTTGGAGTCTATAGGCAGTATAGAAAGAATTAGTTAAAGCTTTTTCAATAAGACATGGACTGAATCAAAAATGATATTCAGTCTTTTTTTTTACTACTCGGGACGTATAGCCACTTTTTGGGACGCTAGCTCTGATAGAGACACTTGAATGCTATACTAAAGATGTGATTGAAAAATTAGTTGAAAGAAATAAGGAGGTTTTCTTAATGACAGGACTTAAATGGTTTGCAGGAGGCAAAGAGAGACGAGAACAAGCAGTAGCTATTATCGATGAAGTAATTGAAACTATTGGAGATAAGCCAGATTATGCTGATTTGAAGCAGGTCCTGCACTCCTACCGAACGGAACTTGCAGACTCTCGTTCAGCCACTCCCTATATCTTAAGCAGGATGTCACTGGAAATATCCGAAGTGGTCAGAAAAGACCAGCTGACCTTGTCTCCCTTTATCGAGGAGCGAATAGCAGAGTTGCGAAAATTGCTAGCGATTCGTTATGGCTATTGATGTCATTAGGGAGGATTTCTTGGTTTTAAGGTTGAGTTGTCCAGTGAGAAAAGGAAGATGGGGCAAAAAGGTTCTTTTCCAATCTGTTGAGGAGCAGAGAAAGATCCTTAAGTCCTAGTTATGATTATGCCAAGCGGACAAGTGATTGTGATGAAAGGAGAGTGCGATACCTTATCTTAACCGACTTCGTTCAGGAACGTTACGTTATTTACGACTCATGGTTGTTGCCTTTGGTTTGATAGGTGGAAATATTGGTTTAGAATTATTATATAATGGTTCTTCTTTCTTATTTTGGCTGCCTTTAGTATTGCTATCAATCTTTTTACTTGTGTTGCCCCTGTTGATTAAGCGAGAGCTTGACCGTCGTCCACTTGAAGAACGACAGTTTACTCTTAAACAAATTTACGCTGGTATGGGCTTGGCGCATTTGGCTATTATTTTAGCTGGTATTTATCGTTTGCTGACGGTGAGAGATGCCGAATGGCGTCTAATCATTATTGTTGTGATTGTTTTGGATATTTGTTTACTAGTTTTTCTGACACCTAGAGTGCTTAAAATCATTAAACAAAGTGAACGAGGTTAGAATGGCAGTTTATGATAGACACGCCTATAAAAATAGCGAGGCTGTAAGTGCTTATCTATGCTTTGGTAACTTTCTAGGTATTGTAAAAACTTTCTGTTTGAGAGAAGTGTGAGGTTTAAGTTTTATGTCTTGAATATACAATATAAGTGCACAATA
>NZ_KV832478.1:0-7823 GCF_001837455.1 Streptococcus sp. HMSC068F04 | reverse complement strand
AAAGTATGCACTTAATTTGACAATTCAAGATATAAAAATACCCGAAGCTAGAAACCTCGGGTATTCATTATTCTTATTTAATCGCTTCAATCAAAGCTTCCGCTTGATTCTGAAGGCTTTCAAGAACTTCTTCAGTTGCTAGGAATTTCCCATCTGCCCAGGCTGTATCATTTACACGTGTCGCTGTAAAATCACCAACCACTTGGGTACGGATAAATGGTAACAAGTCTTTGTAGGCATCAAAAAGTTGATTGTGACCACCATTAGCAACTGATGACACGGTTACAATCTTATCTTGAAGAGCTGATGGCCCTGAAGGATCTGATAGGTCAAGGGCACGGCTCAACCAGTCAAGCAAATTTTTCACTGGCCCAGGAATTGAGAAATTATAAACCGGTGAAAAAATCCAAATTGCGTCTGCTGCCAAGATCTGTTCTCGAACTTCTGCCAAAACTGGAAGAACTGGACTTTCTAAATCCTGATTAAAAACAGGTACTTGACTATAGTCAAGATAAGAAACATTAGCTTTACCAGCTAGCATTTTCTCAGCTTCTTCTGCTAATTGGTGGTTAAATGATCCCTTGCGAAGAGATCCAACGATAAATAGAATGTTTTTCATGATACGTTTCCTTTGTATTTCTAATAATTAATATTTACTACTACATAGTAATATATATAATTCCATTAGAAATATAAAGAAATATGCTCAGACATTCTTAAATTTTTTCAGGAGCTCTACCAACTGTGCCTGCTCTTCAGGTGTCAGAACGGAAAAAGTCTCCTCAATAGCTCGCTGATGTGGCGGGATTGCTGCTTGAATAATACGACGGCCCTCATCCGTCAAATCAACCTCGAAAGCACGCTTATCTGTTTGGCAGGCTTCTCGCGTCAACCAACCTTTTTTCTCCATATTTTTAATGACAACAGTCATATTCCCGGAGGTGGCAAGCATGCGGTCAATTAATTCGCCAATCTTCATACGTCCTTTGGCATTAAGCACGTCCATGACACCAAATTGAGTTGGTGTCAAATTAAATTCTTTAAAGGTCTCAGAAACCTTGGCATCGATGGTACGAAAAGCCTTACGCATAACTACCATACTTTTTACAGCCATGTTTTTATCTAAGTCACTCATTTCTAGTCCTTTCCAAATAGATGCTGTTTTTATTACTCTACCACAGTTTTTCTAAAAGTGGTATATGAAAATGAAAAAATAAGAAAAAAGAGTCCTTAGATATCTAACCAATACCTCAGAACTCTTTCATTTCTAACTATTACGATTCCAAAAAAGGGCTAATAAGATAACAGCACCTAGTACTGAAGGAACGATAGCAGTATCTGCTAGCATCGGTCCCCAATTTCCAAAAAGAAGCTGACCAACAAAAGCACCTAGCCATCCAACAAAGGTCTTACCAATACAGCCCATATGTTCACCCCTATTTGATATAGCAGAGGCAATAAGGCCAATTAGAAAACCAACTATCATACTTCCAATCATGATAAATTCTCCATCATACTTAGATTACCCAATCCCCATTTCGGAAGATCGGTACACGACTACCATCTTGGCGGATACCATCAATATCCATTTGATTTGAACCAATCATAAAGTCTACGTGTACATCAGAACGATTAAGTCCAGCTTCCTTAAGCTCCTCTTCTGTCATGTCTGCCCCTCCCTTAACACTAGTAGCATAGGCTGCTCCAATAGCTAGGTGGTTGGATGCATTCTCATCAAAAAGAGTGTTAAAGAAAGTGATGCCTGACTGTGAAATCGGACTTGGATCTGGAACCAAAGCACATTCACCTAGAGCACGCGCTCCATTATTGTTGAAGACGAGATTCTTCATCACTTCATCACCTTGATCCGCTGTGATATCTACAATTTCACCATCTTTGAAGGTTACCTTGATTCCCTCAATAATATTACCATTGTAGCTTAGAGGCTTTGTGCTTGAGACATAACCATCTGCACGATGAAAATCTGGTGCCGTAAAGACCTCTTCTGTTGGCATATTAGGAAGGAAACCTTCACCTTGCGCATTAATGGCACCTGCAGACTCCCAAACATGGTTTTTAGGCAATCCTAGAGTCAAATCTGTTCCAGGTGCTTGGTAGTGTAAGGCTGAGAATTGTGCCTCATTGAGTAGGCGTGCTTTAGCATCCAAACGGTCAGCATGTTCCTTCCAGGCACGTACAGGATCCTCTTCATAAACACGACAGGTCTTGAAAATTTGATCCCAAAGTAAATCTACAGCTTCCTCATCACTCGAAGCATCAGGAAAGACCTTCTTAGCCCATTCCTTACCAGCTGCAGCAGCTACAGTCCAACTAACCTTATTAGACTGAGTTGCCACCTGCATAGGTTTAAAGGCCACTCCAGTAGCTTTAGCATGAGCAGATAAACGTTCCGGAGCTACACCATTAAGGGCACCTGGATCTGATGAACGAACGCCTAAGCGACTTGCCTTCTTGGCCAACAAATATTCCATCTCAGCTTTTTTATAAGCAGGAACCTCTTCGATGCGGTCCATATCAGCATGCAAGAAGCGCTCGCGATTAATAATATCATCTGACCATTGAACGATTACCTCAGCTGCTCCTAGAGCATAGGCTTCTTTAACTAAGAGATGAGCTAGCTCTGCTTGTTCTACATCAATGCTCAAGGCCACTGTGTGACCAGGTTGTACATTAATCCCATTAGCAACCAGTAATCTAGCATATTTCTCAAGATTTTCTTTAAAATTTGGTAAAACCATAATTAACTCCTTGAAACTATAATTTTCTATCAGTATACCATAAGACGAAGAAAAAGGTTTCCTCTCAGCTTTGGCTTTTTAGCATCTCATGCAGCCCCCTAAACAAAAAGAGAACAGAGACTGACTCCATTCTCTCAAAGTTGATGACGATTCTCTTTAGCTATTAAAAGAAATCATCAAAAAGACTTAATTGATTATCTTCTGGCATATTTCCTAGGATTCCCATTTCATCCAATTTTTCAACCAAGGTAGATGATAGACCTCCTCGTTTACGCAATTCTGTCTTGGAAAGGAATTCACCTTCCTCACGCGCAGCAACCACTTGCTTAGCAACGTTCTCACCCAAACCTTCAAGTGCAATAAACGGTGGAATCAAAGTATCTCCTTCAATCAGAAATTCAGTTGCCTGACTCTTATAAAGATCCAACTGACCAAAGGTAAAGCCACGTTCTAACATTTCATTGACAATTTCAAGCGTCGTAAATAAGTCATTTTCAACATTAGTCGCTTCATTTCGTTGGCGTTTCTCCTTAATATCTTCCATTCGAGCTTTAACAGCATCAAGACCCGCAGACATCGTCTTAAGCTCAAATGCTTTAGCTCGAATTGAGAAATAGGCACAATAGTAATAAATAGGATGGTGCACTTTGAAATAAGCTACACGTAGGGCCATCATAACGTAGGCTGCCGCATGGGCTTTAGGGAACATGTACTTGATTTTACCACAAGATTCAATATACCAGTCTGGAACATTATTTTCACGCATAGCTTGAATATAGCCATTACGCTCTTCTTCGGAAATCTTCAACCACATCCCCTTACGCACACGTTCCATGATTGTGAAGGCCATCTTAGGATCTAATCCCGCATGCATTAAGTATACCATGATATCATCACGACAACCGATAACTGTTTTCAGAGTGGCGATACCTTCCTTAATCAAATCTTGTGCATTACCTAACCAAACGTCTGTTCCGTGGGACAAACCAGATAACTGTAAGAGTTCCGCAAAGGTCGTCGGATGCGTCTCGTCGACCATACCACGAACAAAGTTAGTCCCAAACTCAGGGATTCCCAACATTCCCGTTGGTGTCCCAATCTGTTCAGGTGTTACTCCTAAAATATCAGTCCCTGAAAAAAGTTTCATTACATCTGGATCATCTGCTCGAATATCTTTTGGATCAATTCCTGATAAATCCTGCAACTTACGAATCATAGTCGGATCATCATGTCCCAGAATATCAAGCTTCAACACGTTCTCATCAATATCGTGGAAGTTAAAGTGAGTCGTCTGCCAGGCAGCCGTTACATCATCAGCCGGATATTGAACAGGTGTGAAATCATAGACATCCATATAATTTGGAATAACAACAATACCACCCGGGTGCTGACCAGTGTTTCGCTTAACACCCGCAGCCCCCATGGCTAAACGATCGACCTCGGCATCACGGTAAAACTTATTGTAATCACGTTCGTAACCTTTAACAAAACCATAAGCAGTCCGATCTGCAACAGTTCCTACTGTTCCGGCACGAAAAGCATATTGTTCTCCAAAAATATCACGAACGTCCAAGTGGGCTGATGGCTGATCATCTCCGGAAAAGTTCAAATCGATATCAGGTACCTTATCCCCATCAAAACCTAGGAAGGTCTCGAAAGGAATATCCTGACCATCTTTTTTATACTCCGTTCCACATTCTGAACATTCCTTATCAGGCAAATCGAAGCCAGATCCATAGGAACCATCTGTAATAAACTCTGAGTGTTGACAATTAGGACATAGATAATGAGGTGGCATCGGATTGACCTCAGTAATTCCAATCATCGTCGCAACAAAACTAGATCCGACAGATCCACGCGAACCAACTAGGTAGCCACGTTCATTTGAACGGTTAACTAGCATCTGCGAAGCCAGGTAGATTACGGCAAAACCATTACCAAGAATTGAAGACAACTCTTTCTCAATTCGCAGGTCAATAATATCAGGTAAAGGATTACCATAGAGCTCAAACGCTCTAGCATATGTCATCTCCGCAACCTGTTCTTCCGCTCGATCAATGAAAGGTGTGTACAAGTCTTTTTTGACAACCTCAACCTCTTCAATTTGATCTGCCATAGCCTGCGTATTAGTTACAACAATTTCATAGGCTAAGTCTTTTCCTAAAAAGGCAAAGTCGTCTAGCATCTCGTTAGTTGTCCTAAAATGAGCTTCAGGTAAAGGAGCAGGTTTCGCATTTTCTCCCTTACCAATTGGCCTATTAATCATGGCTCCTTGTCCCAAAGCGCGAACAATGATTTCACGATAAATGGCATCCTCAGGGTTGATATAGTGTACATTTCCTGTAGCCAGCACAGACTTGTCCAGACGATTAGCGACTTCAATCAAATCTCTAATCAGTTGTTCTATAGCCGCCTCATCCTTGATTAAATCCTTTGCAATCAAGGGAGCATAAATTGCCGGTGGCATAACTTCAATAAAGTCATAATATTTGGCAACTTCAACCGCCTTGTCAATACCGTGAGACAGAAGCGTATCAAAAACCTCACCATCAGCACAAGCAGAACCTACAATAATTCCCTCACGATACTCATCTAAGACCGTACGAGGAATACGTGCTACTCCCTCAAAGTATGAGACATTTGATAGACTTACCAACTTAAAGATATTCTTCAAGCCAGTTTGATTCTGAACATATAGAGTTGCATGTTTGACACGAGATTTTTTATACGAATCTTCAGAAACCAACTCCGTGTTCAACTGTTCCAGATTAGTCAAACCGTGCTTATCAAACACATCTTTTATGAAGATAAACAACAAACGACCCGTAGCTTCCGCATCATAATTGGCCATATGGTGATGATCCAAAGCCACACCAAACCGCTTCGTCAAAGGACCCAAACCATGACGCTTATACTCAGGATAAAGATTTCGTGCAAATTCTAAAGTATCAATAACCGGTTGTGAAATTGTTGGTAACTGATGTCTTTCGTAATTGGCATTCATAAAACCAACGTCAAAGGTCGCATTATGGGCCACTAGAACAGTTCCTTGACAGAATTCTTGAAACTCCTGTAAAACTTGCACTAAAGGTTTAGCACCCTTAACATGATTATCAGTAATACCGGTCAACTCAGTAGTAAATGCAGAAAGAGGATGTCCTGGATCTATGAATTCATCAAATTGCTCAATAATATTACCTTTATGCATTTTTGATGCCGCAATCTGAATCAAATCATTATGAACAGCAGACAAGCCCGTTGTCTCAACGTCAAATACAACATAAGTTGCTTCTTTTAATTCCAAATCCTCAGAATTATAAACAATAGGAACTTTATCCTCAACAAGATTGGCTTCAAGACCAAAAATAGCCTTAATCCCAGCTTTCTTAGCCCTATGGTAGCCATGAGGAAAGCTCTGAACATTAGCATGATCTGTTATAGCAACTGCTGGGTGTCCCCAAGAGGCAGCAGTATCAATAAGATCTTCAACAGTTGGCATTGCATCCATAGTAGACATGTTGGTATGCGCATGAAATTCTACACGCTTTTGTCCCTCAGGCATCAAATCCTTACGAGGAGTATGTGAAATTTCTTTAATATCTTGCACATTCATAGTCAGACTATGAGTGAAAGGATTATTCTCGATACGGCCACGAACCCTTACCCAGTTCCCCTTTTTTATCATATCGAACTTAGCAAGCTCATCACTATCTTTGACCCATCGTTGCATAGCAAAACTAGAGGTATAATCAGTTACCTTGAAATTAATAATAATTCGACCCGTCTTAGTTTCACGTTGCTCTACATCAAAAATATATCCTTCAAAAACAACACGATTCTCTTCAGAATTAATATCAACCATTGGCGTTATTTCAGCCTTATCAAAACTAGCTTGACGTTGACTTTGTTTCTCAGCAAAATTTTGTGATGGTTCGGTCACAGGTTTCGGTGCTGGGGCACTTTCAAGAATAGATTGAAGCGCTTGTCTTGCTTGAGACTCAGCTTGTTCTTGTAAAGAAACCTTATTTGTTTGGTAAGCCTCTTCTAAAGAAGATGAAGCTTCCTTATCTTCGACAACAGAAATGGATACATCAGATAAACCAACTTGAGAAAGAGATTTAGATATCAAAGAAATAAATCTATCTTGTAAATTTTCCTTTATAATATGCTCTGGAGCCTTAACAAAAATACTATTATTCGAAATCTCAACCTTTAGATTTGAGAATAAAGAATAAGTAGAAAAGTGTGACACTTTTAAACTATCTAAAGCATATGAAAAGTAATCTCCAAGTAAAGAATCATCGCAAGCAGTAGAAACTAAACGAATCTCAAAAGAAGCTTTAGCACCTAAAGAATTAAAAGAAGAGTGAAGTAAACTATCAAAAAGAGCAAAAGACTCATAAGACAGAACACTAGGAAAAGAAAAAACAAAGAACCATTGGCGTTTTGATTTAAATAGCTTTACTGTTTCAATAGAACCATCTTTAATTTCTTTAAAAGCATCGTGATCCTCAGGAAAACGAATTTGTTTTAAGAGAAGCTGAAATTTATCAGACATAAAAAATAAACTCCTATAGACAAAAAAACACTCCTTAAGGAGTGTAACTTATACCGGCGGCCGGGGTCGAACCGGCACGTCCTTGCGGACACTGGATTTTGAGTCCAGCGCGTCTGCCAATTCCGCCACGCCGGCAAAGTATAACTGGGGTAGCTGGATTCGAACCAACGCATGAGGGAGTCAAAGTCCCTTGCCTTACCGCTTGGCTATACCCCAAAAATATAGGCGAATGAGGGGAATCGAACCCCCGAATGTCAGAGCCACAATCTGATGTGTTAACCACTTCACCACATTCGCCACTTTACTAACACGGGCAGTAGGAATTGAACCCACACTGAAGGTTTTGGAGACCTTAGTTCTACCTTTAAACTATGCCCGTAACTATGGAAGGGGAGGGATTCGAACCCCCGAACCCGAAGGAGCGGATTTACAGTCCGCCGCGTTTAGCCTCTTCGCTACCCTTCCAAAATATAAACAAATGGCGCGAGACGGAATCGAACCGCCGA